>CAJMRZ010000041.1 GCA_905215945.1 uncultured bacterium
CGGCGCCTATGCCATCGGCTCCAACCGCAACACCGAGATCCACACCTTCCAGATCCGTCAGGGCATGGACCCCGAGATCGCGACCATTCAGTGGGAGATGCTCTCCAACGCCGAATTCTCCGTCGCCATCCCCTTCTACTCCGCACTGCTCACCGAGGTCAGCCCCTACTTCAGCGATCAGGATGTCTCCTTCGATCACTGCGAAGAGGAAGACGTCGTGAACAACGAGGAGCCCAAGAACTCCATCAACTACGTCCTCATGGACATCAACACGCTCGCCTATGAGAACCGCGACCACTGCGCCACCGGCGTCCGCGCCTACGCCCTGCAGAAGGAACTCATCGAGCAGAACCTGACCGTCGACGAGGCCATGCAGGCCGAAGAAGGCACCGAGGCCCGTACCGCCCTGGCCAACAAGGCCGGCAAGGCTGCAACCAAGAACACCTATGTTAAGTGCAAGGCCATGCTCGAGGAGATGCGCGACTACCTCAAGGAGGGCGATTTCTCCGAGGAGTTCGTCCCGAGTGACTACGATGCTGACAACGACTGCCTGGTCGAGTCCATCACCTACGCCGACGAGGCCCTTTCCGATGAGGACGTGGCCGAGCCCGAGGCCGAAGAGGAAGAGGCCGCCGAGGAGAAGTCCGAGGGCAACAACATGGCCGCCATGGCCGTTGGCGCCGTCGTCATCATCGGTGTCTGCGCCTACGTGATCTATCGTCGCAAGAAGGCCTAAGACCCTCATGTCCTAGCTGAGCGGGCGGGGCACATGAGTCACCTCACCCGCTTAGCCCGCTCTTATTGACCGACGGGAAACCCGCCTGAAATCTTTTCAAAAAAGATTCCCCCGCACACACTTCGCTGTGCTATAGTGCAGCGCAACAGCAACTAGGTGCGACCGCGCCATGGCATCACGAAAGGAGCCACCGACATGAAGAACACGATGAAGTCTCTTAACAACTGGTGGTGGCGTGATGCGAATACGATCGGTCGACAGTGAGTCCCTCACGCCTGTTTTTGCGCTCTAGGTGATTGGAAGGCCTCCGGTTTCGACCGGGGGCCTTTTTCTATCTCGAGCCCGATCGCATTCGCATCACGCGCCTCCGCTTTTCTCTTGCACTCCCCTTCCGAAAGGATTTTCACCATGTCTCAGAACACCACCGCCACCCAGCCCCGCACCGTCCAGACCGCCGACCGTGGCAAACTCGATGTCCGCGCCCTCGTCCTGCTTGCCATCCTGCTCGCCGCCGGCTTCATCCTCAACTTCACCGTCGGCAAGGCAATCTCGGGCATCTCGGGCGGCATGATCAGCCCCGAGTTCATCATCTCGGCCTTCTGCCTCACCATCCTGGTCGTTCGCCCCAACATCGGCCAGGCGCTCGTCATCGGCCTCATCTCGGCTGCCGTGATCCAGATCACCACCACTTCGCCCTTTGTCGATTTTGCCGCCGAAGGCATCGCCGCCATGCTCATGGCCGGCATCGTCAACGCCGCCGGCAAGAACGGTCAGGTCAAGCCCGCGATCGCCATTGTCGCAACCTTCCTGACCACATTTGCCTCCGGCGTCATCTTCATGGTCATCAAGATGGCCATGCTCGGCGTGGTAGGCGAGCTCGCCGCCGCCATGCTGCCCGTCGTTGCCATGACCGCCGTCTTTAACGCCATTCTGGTCGGCGCCCTCTACCTGCCCATCCAGAAGGCCCTTAGGCTCAACTAACCCGCTCGGCTTTACGAGCCACCCCATCTTGGCGTTCATTCGTCGCTCGCGTACCCAAGTACGCTTCGCTCCTCTTTCGCGCCAACCTGGGGCCCCTCGTAAAGCCGTCTCCGTGCTTCACCACCAAAGACTGTCCCAAACAACGAGCTTTTGGGGACGTTCTTAAACGACTGGTCATTTAAGAACGTCCCCAATGACTATGAAAGGTATCCATGGAAACGATCATCAACGTCGACGATGTCTCGTTCTCCTATGGCACGCAGACCGAGCAGACGCTCAGCCACATTTCGCTCAGCGTGAACAAGGGAGATTTCATCGGCATCATCGGGCCCTCGGGCGCCGGCAAGTCCACGCTTGCCGCCTGCCTGTCAGGTGCCGTGCCCCACCACTACACCGGCACGTTCTTTGGGTCCGTCATGGTTGACGGCCACGACACCTGCGAGGTCTCGCTGACCGACGTGTCGCAAATCGTCGGCAGCGTGCTGCAGGATATCGACACGCAGATGGTCGCTTCGATCGTCGAGGACGAGATGCTCTTTGGCCTCGAGAACTTTGGCGTTCCCCACGACAAGATCGAGCAGCGCTTGAGCGAAACGCTCGAGACCGTCGGCATCAGCGACCAGCGTGACCGCGAGATCGCCACCCTCTCGGGCGGACAGAAGCAAAAGGTGGCCATCGCCGCCATCCTCGCCATGCGTCCGCGCGTCTTGGTTCTCGACGAGCCCACCGCGGCACTCGACCCCGCCAGCTCCACGTTGGTTTTCGAGACGCTGCGTGAGGCAAACCGCGCACTTGGAATCACCATCGTCGTCGTTGAGCAAAAGGTCGCCCTACTCTCGGAGTACTGCAACCGCGTGCTCGTGCTCAACCATGGCGAAATCGCGCTGCAGGGCGAGCCACACGAGGTCTTCGCGCATACCGACGAGCTCCGTGCCATCGGCGTAGACTGCCCTCGCGTCACGCGTATCTTCAATAGCCTCGAGGCCGATGGCCTGGTAAGCGGTACCCCCTGCTTGGATGTCGATGAGGCTGAGCGCCTGATTTCGGGCATCGTCGACCCCGCACACGCGGCCATCGAAGCCCAGGCGCCCACCGGTTCCCCGCATGCACCGTCGTTGCGTCCTCATGCCAAGGACGCCGAACCCGTACTCACCTTCGACCATGTTGAGTTTGCCTATCCCAATGGCGGCGCCGCCGTACACGACCTTAGCCTGACGCTCTATCCTGGCGAGCTCGTGGGCATCGTCGGCCAAAACGGCGCCGGCAAGACCACGCTCACCAAACTGCTCACAGGCCTGCTTAAGCCCGCCTCGGGCAGCGTGCGCGTCACGGGACTGGATACCGCAGCCGTTCCCACGAGCCGCATCGCTCGCGAGGTCGCGACCCTCTTCCAAAACCCCGACCGCCAGATCTGCAAGGACACCGTGCTCAACGAGGTCGCCTTTGGCCTGGAGCTTGCCGGCATCGACCGTGCCGAGGCTCTGCGTCGCGCCCAGCTGGTCATCGACCGCTTTGGTCTGCCCGCCGACGAGGCACCGTTCTCGCTTTCGCGTGGCCAGCGACAAATGGTGGCACTTGCCTCCGTCGTAGTGGTTGAGCCCAAGATCGTCGTGCTCGACGAGCCCACGAGCGGCCTTGATTACCGCGAGTGCATGACCGTCATGGAAACGGTGCGCACCATGGCCGAGCGCGGTTGCGCCGTTATCATGGTCTGCCACGATATGGAAGTCGTCTCGGATTTTGCCGAGCGCATTGTGGTAATGGCCGACGGTCGCATCCTCGACCGCGGCCGCACGCACGAGCTATTCTCGAACATCGATCTCATGCGGCGTGCCTACGTGGAGCCTCCCCAGGTTATTGAACTCTCGCGCCGTCTGGCATCTTCCGTCTCGCCCGCTTTTGCGCAGGTGAGCGAGGTCACCGATGTCGTTCGAATTACCAAGGAGATGGTCCACCGTGGTTAACGTCATCGACTACATGCCGGGCGATACGCTACTGCATCGCCTGAACCCCGTCGTCAAACTGGGCCTCGCCGCCGCCATCATCGTCGGCATCTTCTTGTCCGACACCTACGTGGCGCTGCTGGGCTTTTTGGCACTCACCCTTGCGCTGGGCGCCTATGCCGGCGTCGTCGACCGTCTGTTCTCGCTGCTCAAGTTGCTGATTCCGCTCGCGCTTATCATGCTGGTGCTCCAGCTGGCCTTTATGCGCGATGGCAACGTGGTGTGGGGCTTTATCACCGACACGGGCCTCATCACAGGATCGAAGGCCTGTCTGCGCCTACTGGGTGTGGCGTTACCACTCATCCTCATGCTCATGGTGACCAAGCTCAACGACCTTGCCAACGCCTGCGTCGAGGTGCTGCACGTACCGTATCGCTATGCCTTCACCTTTACCACGGCGCTGCGCTTTGTGCCGGTGTTTGGTCAGGAGATGAACGCCATCATGGAGGCGCAGACCGCACGCGGCGTCGAGTACGACACCAAGAACCCCATCAAGAAGCTCAAGCTCATGCTGCCACTGTGCGTTCCGCTGCTCATCTCGAGCGTGGGCAAGACCGACGCCACGGCCCTGGCAGCCGAGCAGCGCGGTTTTTATCTGCGCACGCGCACCAGCTCGTACAAGCGCTACCCCATCAAGGGCCTGGACATCGCCGCGCTCATCGTCAGCATCGCCCTCATCGTCATCGGCTTCCTGTTCTAGTTCACCACCGACAGCAACCGCCCAACGCAAAAGGCCTCAGCTCGCACCAAACGAGCCGAGGCCTTTACTGTTTCACAGATAAAACCTACCAAAATTAACCTGTCCCTTTTTGGCGGGTCGGAAGCTAGAGGCGGTAGGGGGCGCCGCTGCGGATGATGGATTCGCGCACCAGGACGTCCATGGCGTCGAGGGTGATCTCAGGCATCTCTCGGTACTTCTGCAGCACCGAGAGCTCGGTGCAGGCCAGAATGACGCGGTCGCAGCCGCTACGGGCGAACTCCCACATCACGCGGTCGAACTTATCCATATCGGGCTCACGTCCGGCCTTCACATCATCGTAGATAAGCGACATCACATCGTTCTGACGTTTCTCGCTGGGATAGACGACCTCAACACCCGCAGCCTTACATTCGCGGCCGTAGACGCCCGCGCCCACGGTGCCATCGGTGCCCATGATGCCGATCTTATGCACCGGCTCGGCCGGCATACTCAGGTTGGGGTCGAACTCGCACTCCCCCATCACCGCACCCGCAAGGGCATAGCGCACCGACTCACGCGGCATGTGGATAATCGGCACCTTCGTAAACGACTGGATCTGGTCGTAGAAGTAGTGCGACGTGTTGCAGGGAATGGCAATGTGCGCACAGCCCAGCGACTCGAGTGCCTGGGCGCACTCTTTCATGGTCGCCAGCAGCTTGGCATGCTCGCCGGTCTTAATGGCCAGCGTGCGGTCGGGCATGGTCGACTTGGAGAGTACCACCATGTCGATATGTTCCTGATCGCAGGCAGCAGCCGTATGACGCACCACCTGGTCGTAGTAATACGACGTGGCCTCGGCGCCCATGCCGCCGATAACTCCCAGCTTTTCCATCGCCGCCTCCTTGGTGACGCTTGCGCAATTGCGCGTATCATACCCGCGCCCGCCCGATGCAAACCGGACGGGCGCCGCGCTCATCTACTTGTAATACGTCTTGAACAGCTTAAAGTGGCGCAGCTTGGTGTGCCACATGCGCAGCCAGCGGTTAAAGACAAAGTCGCCCTTCATAAACGAAGGGTCGGCGCCCTTGCCTTCCTTGTCCAGGCGATGCACCTTAGCGCGCAGCTCGGGATCCTTGACGTACTTGTCGACGACGCCCATGGGGACGACCATCCACAGCGCCTCGTCCTGCGCCGTCACAAACTCCGGCTCAAACGGGCGGTTGAACACATACTCGTCCACCACATACTTGGCAACGTTAAAGCCACTGTTAGTGACATAGTAGTTGCTGCGGCCCTGGCGCGTGTTGAAATCGAAGAACTTAAACGAGCCGTCGCGCTCGTCGTACTTAACGTCAAAGTTGGAATAGCCCACAAAGTGAAGGTCCTCGAGTAGCTTGCGCACGCCGCCCATGAGCTCGTCATTGGGCTCGGTGATGATACAGGCGTGGTTGCCGACGCCGTGAGGCTGATGCTCCTCGAGCAGCACATGGCCCAGGCACATCATGCGGACCTTACCGTTGCGGTCGGAATAGCTGGTGAGCACGCGCATGTACTCGTCGTTGCCGGGCACGCGATCCTGCAAGATCAGGTCGTCGGTGTAGCCGCTGGCATACGAATCGCGAATGACCTGTTCCAGCTCGGCGCGGTCGGCAATCTCATAGGCCTTCTTCTGGCCCTCGAACTCATGCTGCCACCACATGATGCCGTCAGAAGGCTTCAGAATCATCGGGTAAGGAAAATCGATCTGGTCGAGCACTTCGGCAGGCGCCTCACCCTGAGCATTGAGCATCGCCTTGGTAAAGGTAAACGTGTGCGGATAGGGCACGCCATGCTTCTCGCACAGCTCGTAGAAGATCTCCTTCTTCTGGCACTGCTCGAGCATGCTGTAGGGCGCGTAGGGAGCGACGATGTTATCCGCCAGCTCATGAGCATCCTTGGCTTGAGCCACGAGAGCGACATAGTTGTCGCCGCAGCCCACAAGGACAATAGTCTTGTCGGCATGCGCTTGGGCAATGCCGTTGACGGTTTTGAGCATCACGGGCATGGTGTCGATATCCACGTTGGGCGTGTAGTCGATAATCTGGCTGCGGTACGCGGGACCCGTCTGATACTTGCCAAAGACCAGACTCTTGACCTGGTACTCCTCGTAGAAGGCGCGCGCCACCGAATAGGCGTTGATGTCGCCACCAAGCAGCACGGGAATGAACTCGCGCTCTGTAAATTGCAATGCCATGGAAACTTCCTATCATGAACTGCCCACACAACGGGCGGTCTTTGCGCAACTGATTTATTCTAGCGTGCCAAGCCGCCGGCGCCCAAAGCTCCACCGTATCTATGGCAATCGACGTAATCGTCCAGCACGAAGGCCAGCACGAAGACGGCGCTCACCGTTGTATGACAACGGGCAATGAACCTACCATTGTTGTAGGATTCAGTGTATTGACATCCTCGAGCGAAAGGCGCGCACGTGCCCCAAGACCATCCGACCGATAATCCCATCCTCAATGCCGCGAGGCGCGAGCTGGCGAAACGTGCGAAAGCGACCGCTCCCCTGTGCACGGCAAACGACGCCTACAACGGACCCGCCCGCATCGTCTCGATCAACACGTCGGCGCACAAGGGCACGCGCAAGTCGCCCGTCGCCGATGGACGCGACACCGTTATAGAGCAATTTGGCCTCGCCACCGATGCGCACGCCGGGCATTGGCACCGCCAGGTCTCTTTTTTAGCCGCGGAGTCCATCCAGACGGCGCAGGCACGCGGGCTCGACGTACACGAGGGTGACTTTGGGGAGAACTTCACAACCCGGGGCATCAACCTGCTCTCGCTCCCTTTGGGCACACAGCTCAAGCTTGGAAGCGACGTGCTCGTCGAAATCAGCCAAATCGGCAAGGTCTGCCACACCCGTTGCGCCATCTACTATCTCGCCGGCGACTGCATCTTTCCCCACGAGGGCGTTTTCGGCGTGGTACTAAAGGGCGGAGAGGTCAACGCCGGTGACGAAATCCAGGTAGTCAAGCTCGGCGACGGCACCTGTTCGTTCACCCCCGCCGAGGCCCTCGAAGAGATTGAGCAGGCTCGCCAGAAGGGCACGCTGTAGTTATAAAACCCCACGTTGAGATGGCTTTTACAGCCCAAAACTCCTCTCAAACAGAGCTCTGTAACGTTAAAGTTGAACTCTATGGTTTCTCAACAATTCATCATAACTGCAGGTCAAAGCCAAAGCCTCAAGTTCAACTTGACCCTTTGGAACCTTTAAGGTTCAAGTTGAGGTCGAAAGCAGTAGTAGAATACCGTTCGAACCATAACCTACGATTGATTGCAGAGGGACTGGATGCAGCATTCGAATCATCGCACCGCAGCGTTCATTGCGTCGAAGCCGGCTCGTATCATCACGAGCGCCGTGCTCGCCGTTGCGCTGACGGCCACGCCGATGCTCTCCCCCGTTGCGGCGTATGCCGCCTCGCAGGCAACGCAGGACCAGCTTTCCGCAGCCCAGCAGAAGATCGAAGCCGCTACGAGCGCCTACAACGACGCCCGCACCAAGCTCGATGACCTGCAAAAGCAGATTGACTCCAATGAGGCAAGCATCGAGGAAATCGAGGCCAAGCTTCCCGAGCAGCAGGCCAAGGCAAGCTCCGCCATGCGCGATCTGTACAAGTATCAGAAGGGCACCAATCCCATCGTGAGCTTCCTGGTCAACGCACAGAGCCTGGGTGAGTTCATCACGACCTGCAAATACACCAACCAGATCACGAGCTCGAGCGTCGACGAGATCGAAGAGCTCAATAATATGCAAACCGAACTCGAGCAGAACAAGGCTGAGCTCCAGCAGGCCAAGTCTCAGCTTGAGGCAGAGCAGAAAAACGCCGAGGATGCGCTGGCACAGGCCCAGCAGCTCCGCAGCGAGGCACAGGCAAAAGCCGAGCAGGAAAATGCCGCCGAGCTTGCCAAGCTTGAGGCCGATAAGGCCGCTGCCGCCGAGAAGCTCTCGGGCGAGGGCGTAAGCGGCAGCAATTCCAGCAGCCAGGCCACCAACACCAACACCACCATCGACACCACGGTGAACAGCTCCAATACTGGTAGCTCCGATTACGATTCGTTCATTAATGAGTGGACAGGCCGCATCGACAATTATCTCGCCGGCTCCCCCATGGCAGGCCAGGGCTATAACTTTGCCGTCGCCGCTTGGAATACCGGTGTCGACCCCCGTTGGTCCCCCGCCATCGCCTGCATCGAGAGCACCAAGGGTGCTTATTGCGCCAATTCTTACAACGCCTGGGGCTGGAGTGCACGTGGCGGCGGTTGGCGCAGCTTTGGCAGCTGGAGCGAGGGCATCTCCGCTCACGTTGCCTATCTGGGCGCCAACTACGGCTCCACCCTTACCCCGGCAGCGGCCAAAAAGTACTGCCCGCCCACGTGGCAGGACTGGTACAACAAAGTCGCCGCTCAGATGAACCGCATCTAAGTGCAACTGCAAAGGGCCCCAATGGGGTCCTTTTCTTTTAGGTAGCGGAGGTATCGACGACGCCGGTCGCATTGGCAACCGCGACTATGACAATCATGCATAGGAGCAGCACACCCAATGCCTTGAGCCAGAGTTTCGCGAGTTTCTTGCCGCGATAGCTGTCGAGCAGTGCGAATCGCCGACGAAGACGGCGCTTATCGAGCAGTGCGAAATGCATAAGCACCATAAGGCCATCGACAAAGAAAAAATACTCGATTATGAGAAGCCACGTCGGGTAGCTTTGGTTTGCTCCGGTGGGGTGAAAGACGGCAAAGTGACTTCCGGCAAAGAACACAAGCAGCGAGAAGCAGACGAGCGTATTCCAAATGCGGCCCAGAGACTCCGGAACGCGAGAGAGCAGGCCGCATGCAGCGGAGGCGGCAGGGCCAGGAGGCCCTGCGGGGTTCTGGAG
>CAJMRZ010000042.1 GCA_905215945.1 uncultured bacterium
AATCCCCTCGGCAGCCATCCACCGATAGAGCGAGCGAATAGCAGACAGATGCGCCGCGAGGGTCCGAGCCGACACCTGGTCACGCGAAAGCTCAGCAAGATAGCGACGAATGGTGCGCACGTCGGCAGCGAAAGCATCAATATCCTCGCGCTCGCACCAGGCAGCAAAGCGCTCCAGTCTCGAGCCATAGGCCGTCACCGTGTTGGGAGAAAGCCCCTCAACGCGTGCGATATAGGCGATAAACGAGTCGACGGTGTCGTACAGGTCAAAGGCTATGACCGGTCGCCTCCAAACAGATCGGGGCGAGTAGCCAGATAGGCGTCAAGGGCCTCGAGCGCACGGTCCGCATAGGCCTGATAGCGGTCGCGCTTGCTGCGGCGCTTACCATCCTCGAGTAGCGGCACCAGGCCAAAGTTGACATGCATGGGCTGATAGCCCACGGTGGCAGGATCGGTCGCATAGCCCACGAGCGCACCCAGGGCGCCCACACGCGGCAACTCGACGCCCGCGGCACCGATAGCCTCGGCATAAGTGTTAAGCGCCGCGAGCAGACCTGTCGCCACGGCTTCCATGTACCCCTCGGTGCCGGTGATCTGACCGGCCAGGCGCACACCGGTACCGGGCACGGCAAAGGTGCCATCGAGCACATGCGGGGCGTCGACAAAGGTATTGCGGTGCATGACACCGTAGCGGAAGAACTCAGCGTTCTCCAGGCCCGGCACCATATGGAAGACGCGCTTCTGCTCGCCAAAGGTCAAGTTGGTCTGGAAGCCCACCAGGTTATAGGCGGTCTTCTCCTTGTTCTCGGCACGCAGCTGAATCGCCGCCCAGGGGCGACGTCCGGTACGCGGGTCGGTGAGGCCGACGGGCTTCATGGCGCCAAAGCGAATGGCGTCCTTGCCGGTGCGTGCAACTTCCTCGGCAGGCTGGCAGGCCTGGAACAGATCGCCGCCCTCAAAGTCTTTGAGCACCACGCGGTCGGCCGTGGTAAGCGCCTCGATAAAGGCCTCGTACTCCTCCTTGTTGAGCGGAGCGTTGAGATAGTCGCCGCTCCCCTGCTCCTCGTAGCGCGACTGCGAGAATAGCACGTCCATATCGAGCGTGGAGGCATCGACGATCGGCGCCGCGGCATCGAAAAACGCAAGGGCGTCGCCGCCGACGAGCTTCATGACCTCTTCGCTCAGCGCCGGTGAACACAGCGGGCCCGCGGCAATGACCACGTGGCCCTCGGGGATCTGGGTGACCTCGCCGTGAACGACCTCGATATTGGGGCGGGCGGCAACCTCAGCCTCGACGAGCTCGGAGAATGTAACACGGTCGACCGCCAGGGCGCCACCAGCGGGAACAGCCGCGCGATGGGCGCAATCGAGCAGGACTGAACCCATGCGCTCAAGCTCGGCCTTCAGCAAACCAGCCGCGGAATCCGGACGGGTCGACTTAAACGAATTGGAGCAGACGAGCTCTGCCAGGTGATCGGTATGGTGGGCCGGGGAGCTCACCTGGGGGCGCATCTCGCACAGCTTTACGGCAAACCCGCGGTCTGCCAGCTGGATCGCGCACTCCGAACCCGCCAGACCGCCACCGATAACTGTCACCTGATCGAACTGCATCTGCAAACACCTTTCTAATTGACACGTTTTCCATTGTGACCGAAGGGTGTCTGGGCGTGAAGGGCAAACTTGGAGGGCGCATACCTTCCATCCATCATGCGCTCGATAAGGCCCTCGAGTTCAAGCGAACCCAAGAGTTTGAGTACGCCGACAGCATCGAGTGAGACGAGCGCCGCGATGTCGTCGACCTTGAGCGGAGAGGCGATGAGCGCATGCATCACGGTCTGCTGTGTTGGATCCAGGTCGGCAATGCCGGGAGCATCAGGGCGCGAGTAGCGCAGGGTGCCGTAGATACGTGAGATAGCCATCTCGATAGATTCCTCGTCGATGATGCAGCAGGCACCGTTCGCAATGAGGTAATTCGTGCCACGCGACTCGGGCGATAGGATCGACCCCGGCACGGCAAGAAGTTCGCGCCCCAAATCCATAGCAGCCTCGGCTGTAGAAAACGTCCCGGAAGGCATACCCGCCTCGGATACAAAGAGGGCTTGCGACAGGGCCGCGATCACGCGATTCCGGCGCGGAAAGGCAAACTTGCGCGGACCCATGCCCCACGGAGAGATCGACACGACCGCGCCACCCGTATCGAGCGTGCGAGTAATAAGCCCCGCGCTCGAACGCGGGTAGACCACGTCGGCGCCCGTCCCCAGCACCACGACGTGTTTGCCGCCGGCGTTGACCGCAGCCCAACCCGAGGCCTGGTCACAACCGACCGCACCGCCCGAAACTACCGTCACTCCCGCCTCAACCGCCACCTTCGCCGCAAGCTCTGCCACGGCAAGACCATACGGCGAGGCCTTTCGCGCACCGATGATGGAGAGCGCGGGCGTCGAAAGCGCCTCGGGGTTGCCGCGCACATAGAGCGTCTGAGGTACATCAGAAAGCTCCAAAACGGTCTCGGGATACAACGCGTCACCTGGATGCAGCTCGAAGGTCCCCTCGGCCATCATTGGTCCCTCCTTCCCTGGTACATCGCCGCCTCGAGCACGTGGTCCTGCGTCACTTGCTCGCTCTCGGCGACATCTGCGATCGTGCGCGCAATGCGAACAAGGCGCACGATGCCACGCCCTGTGAGATGCGTGCGCTTCGACAGGCCGAGCACACACTTCTCCGCCGCATCATCGAGCTCAAAGGTCGAAACGACGCCGTCAATGGACCGCGTCTCGTCATCCTCGGCCTCGGCATCCGCATCGTCCATACGAGACTCGCGCCAGGTGCGAAAAGCGCGACCGCGCACAACGTAGTCACGTAACTCGGCCGACGACATGCCCTCCGCACCCTCGATAATCACTTGAGGGTCGGGACGGGTCACATCGATCATCATGTCGATACGGTCGGCCAAAGGACCGCGCAGCTTTGCGCGATAGCGCTCGACCATCGATGCCGAGCAGCGGCACGGCACCTCGCGGTCGCCCAAAAAGCCGCAGGGGCAGGGATTGCTCGCAGCGAGCAGCTGAAAGCGCGACGGGAAGGTAAAAGCCCCGTCGACGCGTACGATCCTCACGTAGCCGCGCTCGATGGGCTGACGCAGCGTCTGCAGCACACCCGTGGGAAACTCGGCAAGCTCGTCCAAAAAGAGCACGCCGCCATGAGCAAGGCTGATCTCACCCGGGTGCACCGGGCGCCCGCCGCCGATAAGGCCTGCGGTCGAAATACTGTGATGGGGGCTTCGAAACGGCCGATGACCTGCCAATAAGCCATCGATGTTCTCGCCCAAGACCGAATGGATGCACAGTGCCTCCTGCTGATCCTCAACGGAAAGCTCAGGCAGAATGCCAGTCATACGGCGCGCAAGCATCGTCTTGCCCGATCCCGGGGACCCGATCATAAGCAAACCGAGCTCACCCGCTGCCGCCAGTGCCATGCCGCGTTTGGCAACCTCCTGCCCCAGCACGTCGGCATAGTCGAGTTCGGGCTCAAAAGTAGCCTCCACACCCTCGGAATCCAGATAATGCCGCGCGGCATCGCCCATGCCATGGGCAAGCTGAGACAAATGATCTATGAATCCGCAATCCACGCCCGCGAGTGGCACATGCTGGTCTGATCTGCCGGCGATAAAAGACAGCCCCATGTCGCGAGCCAATAGCTGAAACGCCACCTCGCCCTTGACGGGAAGCACCGTACCGTCCAAGCCAAGCTCACCGGCGATAAGACAACGATCGAGGTTGTCGTGGGGAATCTGACCATCGGCCGCCAATACCGCGATGGCGATGGGAAGATCAAAGCCGCTACCGGTCTTGCGAATATCGCCAGGTGCCAGATTGACCGTAATGCCCGAGCGTGGGATCTCGAACCCGGCGGAGCGCATCGCACAGCGAATGCGACCACGCGACTCCATCACCTCCATACTCGGGATGCCGAGCATCTGAATGCCCGGAACGCCGCCGGCAAGCGAGACCTCGACCGTGACGTGAATCGCCTCGACGCCGCGGATGCAGGCCGCGTGAACGGCAAACGTCTCGAACGCCATCACGACACCTGCCAATCGAACGCGTTGTACTGATGCTCGATCTCGGCGATATGCCCGCCGCGAATGGTGACACCCACGGCATCGAAGCGAATCGCCTTGAGCGGATAATGCTCCATGAGATAGCAACTTGCGATGCGGCGGTAGCGGCGTTGCTTTTGGGCGTCCACGGCCTCCTCGGGAAAGACCCGCGTGGTGCAATCCAGGGCGACGCGTCTGGTCTTGACCTCGGCCATCACCACGACATCGTCGAGCTCATCAAGCAGCACCAGATCGGCCTCGCCCTCGGTGCAACGATAACCCTGTTCCAGCAAGGTGTAGCCGCGCTCGTTAAAGTAGTCGATGGTGATCAGCTCGCCCAGCATGCCTAGCTCGCGGGGACTGAGTCCCTTGATAAACTCGGGCGTCATCGCCCCGCAGTCGAGCTCGCCGTTTTCCCAACGCTCCTTGAGCCGCTGCGTCTTGCTCTTTTTGCTTGCGGCACTCATGGGGTCTCCTTTCCCGCACACTGCATTGCCCCGATGATGAGGGCACCTTTCATGCGGGTAAGTACCGGAAGCAAACCAAAAGCTGACCAAATGCCAACAAAAAACGGGCCGTACGCAACAATCACGTTGCACACGGCCCGCTACCAGCAGGTTTATAAAACGCCAGGGGTCCCTGTCTCCACAATTGACCTAGAAAAGGCGCTCAGTCTGCAGAAAGTTTCCGCAAAAGCTCACGCGGTGCAGCGGACAAAGTCCATGTTTGCGAATCGCCTCGATGTGCTCGGGGCTTGCGTAGCCCTTCGACTCGGCTAGATGATACTCGGGGTACTCGGCGTCGTACTCGACCATCATCTCGTCACGCGTGACCTTGGCCATGATGGACGCCGCGGCGATGCAGGCGATTTTGGCATCGCCCTTCACCACGTCGCGCTCGTTGGGAACGGCGCCCAAGGGGTTGCCATCCATGAGGACGCA
This sequence comes from uncultured bacterium, assembly GCA_905215945.1. Classification (GTDB taxonomy): domain Bacteria; phylum Actinomycetota; class Coriobacteriia; order Coriobacteriales; family Coriobacteriaceae; genus Collinsella. Next base: position 5,040 of record CAJMRZ010000042.1, read on the forward strand.
GTCGGGTTCAAGTCCCGTATCGGCCACGGCGCCCGCAACGGCGGTACGGATAGCACGGGCCATGCCCATCTCATCGATATCCTTCGGCGCAATATGGCAAAAACCGATCGCCGTCGCCACCTCGGCAATCTTCACTGAGAGCAACTCTCGGCGCGCCGGCGTGAGCTTTTTGGAATCGTTGATACCCCAAACGTGCGGCTCCATAGGAAGACAGACGGCGCACACCGTCAAAGGACCGGCCACCGATCCGCGACCCACCTCGTCGACACCAACGACCACCCCATCGCCGCCAAGCTCATGCATAAGCTCGTACATGTCATTGACGCGCTCGCGCTCGGCAAGCTCTTTGGCATGGCGTTTGAGGGCGCGTTCACAAGCCTTGATCACCTGCTGGCGCGGGTCCTCGCGATAATGCTCCACGAGGGCGGGAATCTCCTCAAACGTAGCGCTCGCCAACTCACCGGCAACCTGCGATGCCGAAACCGAGCTCGTCATGTTGGCCATACCAGGCCCTCCTTGCATGCAAATCAGATAAAAAGAAGGGCCACCCGAAGGTGACCCTTGTGTCCAAACGAGTGGACAGACGCTGCGATCTTCTTAGCGCTTCTCGGGGATGCGAGCAGCCTTGCCCACCTTGTCGCGGAGGTAGTACAGCTTGGCGCGACGGACGCGACCATGACGAACGACCTCGAGCTTGGCGATCTTGGGGCTGTGAAGCGGGAAGGTACGCTCAACACCGACACCGAAGGACATCTTGCGGACGGTGAAGGTCTCGCGGGCACCGGCGCCGGCCATGCGGATGACGTCGCCCTGGAAGACCTGGATGCGCTCGCGGTCGCCTTCCTTAATGCGGTAGTGAACCTTGACGTTGTCGGCGACGCGAACCTGAGGAATGTCCTCGCGGATCTGCTGACGCTCGATTGCGCGGATGTAATCCATGTGCAATTCCTTACTCTTCTAGAGGTGCCGTACCACCTTGGCCGGCACGTAGTTGAACAAACGTATTCGAGTATACACGCGCGGGTTTCTGCTGCAAGAACATTTTTTTACGCAGACAAAAAGACAAAACCCGCACATGATAACCGCCCGCCTCACGAATGAGGCGGGCGGCATGAAGGGGGCTACGCTAGGCGTCTATACCCAAAACGTTAGGCGGAGCGCTTCGCCTCGAGCTTGGCCTGGGCGGCAGCCAGGCGTGCGAGGGGCACGCGGTAGGGCGAGCAGGACACATAGTCCACATCGGCCACGTTAAACAGGCCCTTGATGGACTTGGGGTCGCCGCCGTGCTCGCCACACACGCCAAAGTGCATGCCGGGGTTGGTGGCGCGACCCTTCTCGACGGCCATGCGCACCAGCTCGAGTACCGCAGAGTCGATGGTCTCGAAGGGGTTATCCTTCAAGATCTTCTTGTGCATGTACAGCGGGATGAACTTGGCCTCGGCATCGTCGCGGGAGAAGCCGAAGGTCGTCTGCGTGAGGTCGTTGGTGCCAAAGCAGAAGAAGTCGGCATGATGGGCGATCTCGTCGGCGACCATGCAGGCACGCGGCAGCTCGAGCATCGTGCCCACGGGAATATTGAGCTCGACGCCTTCCTCGGCGGAAACCTCGGCGATCACGCGCTCGATGACCTCGCGGGTCTGGACATGCTCCGCCGTGATGGAGACGAGCGGGACCATAATCTCGGGACGCGGGTCGACGCCTTCCTTGATAAGGCGGGCAGCAGCCGTTGCCACGGCACGGACCTGCATGAGCGGCAGATCGCTAAAGACGACGGACAGGCGCACGCCGCGTAGGCCGAGCATGGGGTTCGACTCGACCATGCCGTCGATACGACGCAGGCGGGTGCGCAGGACGGCAAGCTCTTCCTCGCTGGCGCCAGCGGCTTCCTTCTTGGTGATGGCGACCTCGAGCTCGCGAGGATTATCCAGGAACTCATGAAGCGGCGGATCGAGCAGGCGAACGACCACGTCGCGACCGGACATAGTCTTGAACATCGCCAGGAAGTCCTCGGTCTGAACCTTGAGCAGGTCGGCCAGGGTCTGCTGCTTCACGGTCTCATCGTCAGACAGGATAAAGCTCTGGATGATGTTCTTACGGTCGCCCAGGAACATGTGCTCGGTGCGGCACAGGCCGATGGCCTCGGCACCAAACCCGAGGGCGAGCTCAGCGTCCTCAGGGTTGTCGGCGTTGACGCGCACGTGGTTGGCGTGGCCATCGGTCTCGTCCAGGCGAATCTCGTCGGCCCAGGACAGGATAGTGTCCAGGTCGCCGGTAAGCTCGGCGGAGACCAGGTCGACAGCGCCATCGACGACGATGCCCTGGGTGCCGTCGATGGAGATGACATCGCCCTCGTGCAATACGCGGTCGCTGCCCTCGATGCGCACGACCTTCTCGGCGGCGTCGATGTGGAAGCGTTCAACGCCGCAGACGCAGGGCGTACCCATGCCGCGGGCGATAACGGCGGCATGGCTCGTCTTGCCACCGTGGCTTGTCAGAATGCCCTCGGCGGCGACCATGCCTTTCAGGTCGTCGGGGTTGGTCTCCCAGCGGACCAGGATAACCTTGTGACCCTCGTTGGCGCGCGCGACGGCGTCATCGCTCGAGAACACGACCTCGCCCACGGCGGCACCGGGGCTGGCGTTAAGACCGCTGGCCAGAACCTCGTACTTCTTGGAGGCGTCGAACTGCGGGTGAAGGAGCTGGTCGAGCTGCGCAGGATCGATGCGGCTCACGGCCTCTTCGCGGGTGATCAGGCCTTCCTCGACCATTTCGATAGCGATGCGCAGGGCTGCGGTAGCAGTGCGCTTACCCACGCGGGTCTGAAGCATCCAGAGCTTGCCCTGCTCAATGGTGAACTCGATGTCGCACATATCGCGGTAATGGTCCTCGAGCGTCAGGAACACGCGCTCGAGCTCTTCACCTGCAGACTCGAGGCCCGGGGTGGCCTTGAGGTCGCCAATGGGCTCGGTGTTGCGGATGCCGGCGACGACGTCCTCGCCCTGGGCATTAACCAAAAAGTCACCGTAGAACTCCTTGGTGCCGTCGGCCGGATTACGCGTAAAGGCGACGCCCGTCGCAGAGGTCTCGCCCTTGTTGCCAAAGGCCATGGCCTGGACGTTGACGGCAGTACCGAGCTCGTCGGAGATGCCGTGCTGTTTGCGGTAGATGCAGGCGCGCTCGTTCATCCAGCTGCCAAAGACGGCCTGGATGGCAAGGCGCAGCTGAAGCTCAGGATCGTGCGGGAAGACGGGCTTGCCGTCGGCAACCTCGAGCTCGGGATACAGGGCGGCCTCGACGTTCTCGGAGAAGATCCCCTTGAAGGTCTCGACGAGTTCCTGCAGGTCCTCGGCCGAAAGCTCGGAATCGACGCGAATGCCGGCGACCAGGCGGGCCTGGGTCAGGGCGTTCTCGAACAGGTCGGCATCAACGCCCATGACGACGTTGGAAAACATCTGGATAAAGCGGCGGTAGCTATCCCAGGCAAAACGCGGATTTTGCGTCTGGGCGATGAGACCCTGAACGGAATCGTCGTTGAGGCCCAAGTTGAGGACCGTGTCCATCATACCGGGCATGGAGAACGGAGCGCCCGAGCGAACCGACACGAGCAGCGGATCGGAGGCGTCGCCGAGCTTTTTGCCGCAGCGGGCCTCGAGGTCAGCCTCGGCGGCAACGATCTCATCGAGTGCGCCTTCGGGCCAGACGTTGCCGGCACCGGAGTACTCGACACAGGTCTGGCAGGTAATAGTAAAGCCACCGGGAACCGGCAGGCCGATACGGCTCATCTCGGCAAGGTTTGCGCCTTTGCCGCCAAGCACGAAGTTCATGGACTTGTCGCCCTCAGTGACACAGGTGCCCTGGGCGTCGGTTCCAAAACGATAAACCCTCTTGCAATCGCTCACGATACTTCCCCTTCCATGCGCTTACGCACACGACCGTGGTAACGAATCGACCCGCCGGTTACGGGCCGTGAGGGAACTATACGGCGGGCTTTATGCCGACATGAGAAGAGGATGCGCGGTTTGGTAAACGAGGTGAATATGGCGGTAAACGGTAGGTAAAGGTGGTTACCTTATGAAGATACCACTGCAAGAAAATTGCAGGTCAAATGCAAGTTTGTTGCTAAATCGCTTTACCAATATCGTGCATTATTTGAGGCTTCGGTAGTTTGTGTGACAAGGGGCTAGCCTAGGCAGCAACGCTCTTCGC
>CAJMRZ010000043.1 GCA_905215945.1 uncultured bacterium
GCCTGACCGACAACCGCAACCGTACCGCCGCTGATGTCCGTTCCGCCTTCTCCCACGCTGGTGGCAACCTGGGCACCTCCGGCTCGGTGGCCTTCCAGTTCGATCGCAAGGGCCAGATCATGGTGTCCAAGGAGGTCGAGACCGGCGACAAGAAGAACCCGGTGAAGCCGAACGGCGCCGCGGCCGACGAGGAGGAGTTCATGCTCGCCGTGGCCGAGGGACGACCCGAGGATGTGCAGCTGGAGTGGTCCGACGACTGGGCCGTTTCCGTGGTGCTCGCCAGCGAGGGCTATCCGGGCTCCTACGAGAAGGGCAAGGTCATCACCGGTATCGCCGATGCCGAGGCCATGGAGAACGTGACCGTGTACCACGCGGGTACCGCCGTGGTGGACAGCCAGCTCGTGACCAATGGTGGCCGCGTGCTTGCCGTGACCGCTCTGGGCGACACGTTCGAGAACGCTCGCAACCTTGCCTACGAGGCTTGCGAGAAGATTGATTTTGAGGGCAAGACCCTGCGTCACGACATCGGCCTGCGCGCGCTGCGCGGTCGCGACGCCTGGGATGCCTAAAATCCGAGAGGAATGAGACGGATGGACGAGAAGAACGAAGAGCTCGTGGACGCGCAGATCGTTGAAGAGGACAGCCGCATGTATGGGCACGCCGAGGGCGAGCCTGGTGGCGAGGTCGCTGACGAGCCGGCACTGGTGCTGGGCGACGACGACCCGCACGATGCCGAGCTGCACGAGAAGATTCTTTCGGAGGAGTGCGCCTGGAAGGGCAAGATCCTCGACATCCACCGTCTTGAGGTTGAGCTGCCCAACGGTCACCGCAGCGCCCGCGATATCGTTCGCCATCCGGGCGCGGCGGCCGTTGTGGCGCTGACCGAGAGCGGCAAGATCGTACTGGTGCGTCAGTACCGCACCGCCATCGACCGCGTGACGGTCGAGATTCCCGCCGGCAAGCTCGATCCAGGCGAGGACCCGCTCGATTGCGCCAAGCGCGAACTGCATGAGGAGACGGGCTTTAGGGCTGGTCGTATTCGCTTTTTGACGTCGATTGTCACGTCCTGCGGTTTTTGCGATGAGATCATCCACATCTACTTGGCTACCAAGCTCGAGTTTGATGCGCCCAACCCCGATGATGACGAGTTTGTCAACGTGGACCTGGTGCCGCTGCACGAGCTGATCGACGCCGTGCTCGACGGCAAGATCGAAGACGCCAAGACCGTCGTAGGCGCGCTTGCCTGCGACAGTATCGCACATAGGTTGGGCGGGGCCGATCTTTAACGAGCGGGAATGATCCCGCAGGTTTGTGTAAGTCAGCGAAAGTGCTCCATTTGAGACAAGGTGGCCTAAAAGAGGAGGGAAGCGTATGGATATACGCGACCGACGATTGAAGGCCAGATTGTCCAAATGGAGCACTTGCAGCGTCGAGACGAAACGCGGTTTGGTAAAACCGCGTAAGGTGACTATGTTTAAGAGGTTTCTTTCGTATTACAAGCCCCAGATGGGGCTTTTTGTTGCTGATACTGTTTGTGCTCTGGCGCTTGCCGCCATTGACCTTGCGTTTCCTATTATTCTGCGCAATTTGACCGGTGGGCTGTTTACTCAGGGTCAGGCTGCCATTATGCAGGCGCTCGGCATGATCGCGGTGGGCTTGGTGCTGATGTATGCCGTCCGCTGCGCCTGCCGCTACTTTGTGAGCTATTGGGGTCACGTGATGGGCGCGCGCATGGAGTCCAAGATGCGCGAGGACCTGTTTGACCAGTATGAGCGCTTTAGCTTTGCGTACTTCGACCGCAACAGCTCGGGCGACATGATGAGCCGCGTGGTCAACGACCTGTTCGATATCTGCGAGGCGGCGCATCACGTGCCCGAGTGGATCATCATCTGCGGCATCGAGATTATCGGCTCGTTTGTGATCCTCTTTACCATCGCCCCGGTGCTGGCGCTTGCCATGGCTGTGGTGACGGCAGCGTTTGCGGTCATCATGTTTTGGCAGAACATGCGCATGCGCGAGGTCTTTAGCGACAACCGCAAAAAGATCAGCGGCATCAATGCGCAGCTGCAGGATTCGCTGGCGGGCATGCGCGTGGTCAAGAGCTTTGCCAATGAGGAGACCGAACGCTTCAAGTTCCGCGCCTCAAACAATCGCTATCTTTCGTCCAAGGAGAACATGTATCACGCCATGGGCGTCTATACCGCGACGTATGGCCTGCTCTCGGGTGTGCTCTATGTGATCGTGGTGCTGCTGGGCGGCTGGCTGGTCGCCCAGGGACAGCTGCAGGCGGTCGATATGGCGACCTTTGCACTCTATATTTCGCTGTTCTGCACGCCGCTCGAGACACTCGTCAATTCGGCCGAAACGTATCAGAAGGCTATCGCCGGGTTTAAGCGTATGGACGAGGTGCTCTCGACCGCGCCGGATATCCAGGACAAGCCGGGCGCTACGGATCTGCAGGTGATCGCCGGCGCCGTGGAGTATCACGACGTGGGCTTTAACTACGAGGATGTTGAGCTGGGCGAGGGCGATGCCGACGAGCGTCCCGTTATCGACCATATGGACCTGTCCATCAAGCCCGGGCAGACCATCGCTTTGGTTGGCCCTTCGGGCGGCGGCAAGTCCACGACCTGTTCGTTGCTGCCGCGCTTTTATGACGTGGCTACCGGATCCATTAGCATCGACGGCCAAGATGTGCGTGATGTGACGCAGCAGAGCCTGCGCCGTGCCATCGGCCTGGTGCAGCAGGATGTCTATCTATTTGACGGTACGATCGGCGAGAACATCGCCTACGGCAAGCCGGGTGCTACGGCAGAAGAGATCGCCGACGCCGCCCGTCGCGCCAACATCGATGCCTTTATCGAGTCGCTTCCACAGGGCTATGACACGGTCGTGGGCGAGCGCGGCAGCCGTCTTTCGGGCGGACAGAAGCAGCGCGTTGCCATCGCGCGCGTGTTTCTCAAGAACCCCAAGATTCTGATTTTGGACGAGGCGACGAGTGCTTTGGATAACGAGAGCGAGGAAGCGGTCCAGGAGTCGCTCGAAGAGCTGGCGCGCGGCCGTACCACGATTATCATCGCCCACCGTCTTTCGACCATTAAGCATGCCGATGAGATTGCGACCGTTGAGCATGGTCGCGTTGTGGAACGTGGCACGCACGAGGAGCTTCTCGCCCGTGGCGGCACCTATGCCCGTTACTATCGAATGCAGTTCGAAGGTGCGCGTGCGCACGAGCTCGACTGATTGATATGACAGGAAGTTTATGGCTGACAAGAACCCTTTGACTCCGGAAGAAGTGACGGAGTTATTCTCCGAAATCGATGCATCCGGTGTCTTGGATCCCACGCTTGCCAAAAAGCGAACCGAGCGCATGCGTGAGAAGGAGGCTGCGGCCAAGCGCGGTGACAAAGCGGCGCTAGCGCAGCTGCGCAGCGAGGACCGCGCGAGCCAGGCAAAACATATCGACCCGCTGTCCGAGGACGATCCTTCGGGCTCGCAGGTGAGCCATACCATTACGAAGACCGCGATGGCTGTGGTCATTGGTATTTTGGTGCTGATCGTGGGCATGCAGATTGGCTACGGCGTGATGCGTCGTCTGAACACCGCCAACCTGTCCGAGAGCGTTTCGGTCGATACCGTTTCGACGGCGCTGAAGGGCGGCCTTGAGTGGGGCAACGGCTTTACGCAGTTCCCACTCGACTTTACCGTCGATGAAGCCGATGAGCGTACGGGCACGGTCGAGGTGACGGTGTTGGACACATCGTCTGCCAACGAGCTCGAGCTGCTGTCCAACGGGCAGATTCAGGCCGCGGCGCTTGCGACCAACGCGCTGCTCAACGATAAGATCGACCGCGTGGTGTATAACGTTCACGCCTATATCGACGAGGATAGCAACATTCAGCACGATTCCTTCTTTGGCATGTTTCCCGCCCAGGGCCACCAGAGCGCCATCCTGACGTTCGTGTGGACCAAGAGCTCATCCAACGCCACGAATATCGACTGGAAGATGCGCATCGTGAGTATGGATGACACCATCGCCGAGCGCATTCAGAAGCAGGTGAACTCGGTGTCGTCGTTGATTGAGGACCCGGTGGTGAGCCAGACCAAGATTGACGAGGAAAAGGCCGAACGTGACCTGGAGCATCGTCTGCATGGCCGCGAGATTTTCCGCGGCGGCAAGCCCGATCGCTCACCGTCCGATCTGCTGGAACAGGACAAGAAAAAGTAAGAGGCCATCATCCCGCGTGAGCCACAAGCCCACGCGGGATGATTTTTCTGGGACGGGGATTAAAAAATCATTATGCATAGAAAGTCATAATTATCATTTCGTAAACATTTCGATGAAATTAACGCTATGAGGCATGCTTGCGGTTACAATACCGCGAGGCCTAACTACACACCTTTAAGCCGGTCCTGTGAGACCGGGAAGGAGAATTATGGCGAACAACCATACCGCGGGCGCTGCCGCCCGCACCTTCGCGCCCAGCGAGCTTTGCCAGCGCATGCTGGCCAAAACTAGCAAGGGCACCTGCGGTCCCTGCATCCTGTATCTTGAGGATGGGACCATTTTTTATGGACGTGCATGCGGCGCCGAGGGCACCGCGACCGGCGAAGTTTGCTTCAACACCTCGCTCGAGGGCTACTTTGAGGTCATGACCGACCCGAGTTATGCCGGCCAAATCGTAACCATGACCTATCCGCAGATCGGCAACTACGGTATCGACGAGACCGACGTCCAGTCGGCCTTCCCCGGCGACGCCGTGCGCCCTGCGAGCGCTCCGGCTATGCGCGGCATGATCGTTCGCGATATGTGCGCCACGCCTTCTAACTGGCGCTCGGCCGTCAGCGTGCCGGAGTACCTGCGCGCTCACGGCATCGTCGCTATCGAGGGTGTCGACACCCGCGCTCTGGTGCGCCATCTGCGCGACAATGGTTCCAAGATGGGCATTATCTCGACTGAGATCTTCGACGTCGACGAGCTTGCCAAACGTCTGGCCGCAGCGCCTACACTGGTGGGCGAGAATTTGGTCAAGACCGTGAGCTGCCCCGCGCCTCACGAGTTTGTGGCCGCCGACCTGCCTGCCACGCATGACTTTGCGCTTGCCCCTGCCGCTCCTGCCCGCCACAAAGTGGTCGCCTACGACTGCGGCGTCAAGCGCGGCATTCTGGAGGGCCTCGTCCGCGCCGGCTGCGACCTTACCGTCGTGCCGTGGGATACGCCCGCCCAGCAGGTGCTCGACATGAATCCCGACGGCGTCTTTTTGTCCAATGGCCCCGGCGACCCCGATGCCGTGGTGGAGACCTACGAGCAGGTGCAGCAGCTGATCGGCAAGGTGCTGGTCTTTGGTATTTGTCTTGGTCACCAGATGATCAGCCTGGCCTGCGGCGCCCAGATGGAAAAGCTTAAGTTCGGTCACCGCGGTGGCAACCAGCCGGTCATGAACCTGGTAAGTCGTCGCGTGGAGATCACCGCGCAAAACCATGGCTTTGGCCTGCTGTTCCCCAGCTTGGGCAAGCTTGTCCCCGAGCTTTCCGGCGGCGAGACCGAGCATGCGGCCAATGGAGATCTGCGCGTCTGGGTGCGCCGCGGAATCGCGCCGGTCGTGATGAACGAGCGCTTTGGCCGCATTCGCCTGACGCACGTGAACCTCAACGACGGCACCGCCGAGGGCATCCAGCTGCTCGACGCCCCGTGCTTCTCGGTCCAGTACCACCCCGAGGCCTCGCCTGGCCCCACCGATGCTCACTATCTCTTTACCGCCTTTACGCGACTCATGGACGGCGAGGAGAACTACCTGGACATCGACACCGCGAAGGACCGCCTGCAGGGCTGGAACTTTGCCGACAATGGTTCCGCTGCGACCGAGACCGAGGAGAACTAACATGCCGAAACGTACTGACATCAAGCGTATCCTCGTCATTGGCTCGGGCCCCATCGTTATCGGCCAGGCCTGTGAGTTCGACTACTCCGGTGCCCAGGCCTGCAAGGTGCTCAAGGAGGATGGCTTTGAGGTCATCCTGGTCAACTCCAACCCGGCGACCATCATGACCGACCCGGGCTTGGCCGACCGCACCTATGTCGAGCCCATCACTGCCGAGTTTATCGAGCGCGTAATCAAGAAAGAGCGCCCGGACGCGCTGCTGCCCACGCTGGGCGGCCAGACCGGTCTGAATGCCGCCGTCGAGCTGGCGAAAGACGGTACGCTCGACAAGTACGGCGTCGAGATGATCGGCTGCGACCTGGCCGCTATCGAGCGCGGCGAGGACCGCAAGCTCTTTAACGAGGCCATGGCCGAGATTGGCCTGGAGGTCGCGCGCTCGGGCTATGCCTACAGCGTGACCGACGCCGAGGCTATCGCCGAGCGCGTGGGCTATCCCTGCGTACTGCGCCCGAGCTTTACCCTCGGCGGCGCCGGCGGCGGCATCGCTCACACCCACGAGGAGCTCGTCTCCATCGTGAGCCAGGGCCTGGAGCTCTCGCCTGCCCACGAGGTGCTGGTCGAGGAGTCCATCGAGGGTTGGAAAGAGTACGAGATGGAGGTCATGCGTGACCACGCCGGCAACGGCATCATCGTGTGCTCCATCGAGAACCTCGACCCCATGGGCGTGCATACCGGCGACTCCATCACCGTGGCGCCGGCGCAGACCCTCTCCGACCTTGAGTATCAGCGCATGCGCGTGGCCTCGCTCGCCATTCTGGAGAAGATCGGCGTCGAGACCGGTGGCTCCAACGTGCAGTTTGCCGTGAACCCCCAGACCGGCCGCCTGATCGTCATCGAGATGAACCCGCGCGTGAGCCGTTCGTCCGCCCTCGCTTCCAAGGCCACGGGTTTCCCCATCGCCAAGGCCGCCGCGCGCCTGGCTGTGGGCTACACGCTCGACGAGATCGTCAACGACATTACCAAGGCAACGCCTGCCTGCTTTGAGCCCACGATTGACTACTGCGTCGTTAAGGTGCCGCGCTTTGCCTTCGAGAAGTTCAAGGGTACCGACCCCACGCTCACCACGCGCATGAAGGCCGTGGGCGAGATCATGGCGATCGGCCGCACCTTTGAGGAGGCCTTTGGCAAGGCTATGCGCTCGCTGGAGGACGGCCACCAGGGCATTTGCGCCGGTGGCAAGGAGGGTGCCGACAAGCTGGGCGACGACGAGCTCGCTCAGGCCGTGGCAACCCCGACCGAGCACCGCATCTTCTTTGTGGTCGAGGCCCTGCGTCGCGGCTGGGATGTCGCTCGCATCCATGCCATCTGCGGTATCGATCCGTGGTACCTCAACCGTATCAACGATATGGTGCAGGTCCAGGAGAGCGTCCGCGGCCTGCGTGTGGAGGATATCGACGCCGACGCGATGCGCCTGCTCAAGCAGTACGGCACGAGCGATGCCGAGATCGCCGCGCTGACCGGCTCGGACGAGCGCTTTGTGCGTGCCTATCGCAAGGGTCTGGGCGTGGTTCCCAGCATGAAGACGGTCGATACCTGCGCTGCGGAGTTCTCGAGCGCCACGGAGTACCACTACAAGACGTACGAGAACATCTACCGCACGAGCCCGGATGCCAAGAAGTGCGTGGCTCCCGACGAGACCACGCCGGCGGACAAGCCCAAGGCGATGATCCTGGGCGCCGGCCCCAACCGCATTGGACAGGGTATCGAGTTCGATTACTGCTGCGTGCACGCGAGCTACGCGCTGGCGGCCCGCGGCTTTGAGACCATCATGGTCAACTGCAACCCCGAGACCGTCTCGACCGACTACGACACGTCCGACCGCCTTTACTTTGAGCCGCTCACCTACGAGGACGTCATGGATGTCATCGATGTTGAGCGACCCGACGGCGTCGTGGTGACGCTCGGCGGCCAAACCCCGCTTAAGCTGGCGCGCATGCTCGAGGAAAGCGGCGTGAACATCATGGGCACCAAGCCCGATGCCATCGACTTTGCCGAGGACCGCGAGCGCTTCGCCGCTCTGCTCGACAAGCTGGGCATTATGTATCCGCCGGCGGGCCAGGCAACCTCGTTTGAGGAGGCCGAGGCCGTGGCCGCGCATATTGGCTACCCGCTGCTGGTGCGTCCGAGCTACGTGCTGGGCGGCCGCGGCATGATGATCGCCTACGATGCCGAGCATCTGCGCGATTACATGGCCGAGGCTGCGCGCATTAGCCCCGACTACCCGGTGTACCTCGATCGCTTCCTGGAGGGTGCAATCGAGTCCGACGTCGACGCCCTGTGCGACGGCGAGGAGGTCTACATCGGCGGCATTCTGGAGCATATCGAGGAGGCCGGTATTCACTCCGGCGACTCTGCGACCTGCATACCGCCGTTCAGCTTTAGCGAGAGCCTGCAGGCAAAGCTTCGCGAGACCACGCGCCGCATCGCGATGGCGCTGGGCGTGCGTGGTCTGGTCAACGTGCAGTACGCCATTAAGGGCGAGACCGTTTACGTGATCGAGGCCAACCCGCGCGCAAGCCGTACCGTCCCGTTTATCTCCAAGGCCACCGGTGTGCCGCTCGCCAAGTGTGCCGCGCGTATCATGGCGGGCGATTCCATCGCGAGCCTGGGCCTGCCGAGCGACGAGCGTCAGCTGGACTGGTTCTGCATGAAGGAAGCCGTTATGCCCTGGGGCCGTTTCCCGGGCGCCGACGTTATCCTGGGGCCCGAGATGAAGTCGACGGGCGAGGTCATGGGTATCGCCAAGAGCTATCCCGAGGCATACGCCAAGACGCAACTGGCGATTGACTACAAGCTGCCCGACCCGAGCGCCGGTAAGGTGTTCATCAGCGTGTGCGACCGCGACAAGCGTCATATCCTTTCGGTCGCCCGTATCCTGCGCTATCTGGGCTTTGATATCTGCTCCACCGAGGGTACGGCGCGCGTGCTGCGCGGCGGCAACGTGACGTGCGAGGTCGTGGAGAAGATCAGCGGCCCGCACGATGGCGAGCGTCCCAACATCGGCGACCTGATCGCCGACGGCAAGATCGCGGTGATCGTCAATACGCCGTATGGCCCGGGTTCTCGTGGCGACGGCTACCTTCTGCGCACCGAGGCCGTGCGCCGCGGCGTGACCTGCGTGACCGCGATGTCTGCCGCCAACACGTACGTGAGTGCCATCGAGGCCGTGCGCGAGGACCAGCAGGGTCACGGCAGTGCCAACGACATGGGCATGGACGTCATCGCCCTGCACCGGGCGGGGTT
>CAJMRZ010000044.1 GCA_905215945.1 uncultured bacterium
GTGAACCTGGGTATGGACTTCCGCTACTTCTTTGTGCGTAAGACCATGTTCGTTAAGTACAGCTCGGGTGCCATCGTGTTCCCCGGCGGTTTCGGCACGCTCGACGAGATGTTCGAGGTGCTCACGCTGGTGCAGACGCACAAGGTCAAGCGCATGCCGCTCGTGCTGGTGGGCAGCGAGTACTGGCAGGGCCTGTTCGACTGGCTCAACGGCCCGGTGATGAGCGCCGGTATGATCAGCCCGCTCGATCCGGATTTGGTACACATTACTGACGACCTCAACGAGGCCGTCGACATCGCCCTGAGCGGGCTGATGTAGGGTAGGTAAAATGGGACGGGGCTAAAAGACTGGTCTGAAACGTTTGATACCAGTCTTTTTAGCCCCGTCCCAAATGAACTGCTTCTAAGTTGCGGTGGAATAAGGATTGATTTGCGGCTGATGAGCCAAAAACAGTCCCTATTCCACCGCAAGTGGTAAAGGTGCCCCTAGTGGATGGGCTGGTAGCGGGGGCAGTAGCTGATGGCGATGGCGTCGACGCCTACGTGGGTGGCGATGGTGCAGCCGATGGGGCCGGTGCCGGCGTCTACGTAATCCTGACCCGCGAGTGCCTCGTTGACAAGCTCCTGCTCCTCGGCGGCGCCGGTCGTGAGCACACGCACGCTTGAGCCCGGATGCTCGTCCAAAAACGCGAGGCAATCTGCCATGGTGTTGGCGACGATGCGCTTGGCGCCGCGACCCTTCTTGATGGCCTTGATCTCGCCCGACTGCCACTCCGGCGAAACGGCCAGGCGAATGTTGAGCATCTGCGTGAGCTGGCCGGCGAGCTTGGGCGCGCGGCCGTTCTTAACGAGGTTCTCGAGCGTGCGGGGAATCAGCAGCAGGTGGGCGTCGGGCAGCGTCGCGCGGATCTGCGCCTCGGTCTCGTTCAGGCTGCGGCCATCTTCGCGCATGGCCCGCGCGTACTCCACCAGCAAGCCCTCGGCGCCCGAGCCAGTGCGCGAATCGATGCAGCGCACGTCGAGCTCGTGGGTCTCGGCGACCAGGCATGCGTTGGAATAGCAGGCGGACCATTCGCTGCACAGCGAGATAAAGATGGCGCTATCGTGGCCGTCGGCGCGCACGCGGTCAAAGAGTGCCTTGAACTCGCCGGCGCTCGGCTGCGAGGTGTGTGGCAGCTGCTCGGAGCCGGCCATGCGGGCGACGTATTCCTCGGCGGTAATCTGCACCTGGTCGAGCAGGTCCTCGCCCTCGATAATCACATGCAGCGGAATCACGTAAATGCCGAGCTCTTGGGCGCGGGCGGGGGAGATGTCCGACGTGGAGTCGGTTATGATGGCAAAAGACATAATTGCACCTTTCGTTGGGGCGCGACGGCGCCGCCTTCTGAGAGCAAAGTGCGACAAGTATAGTGGAGTTGCTCTACATTGCTAGGTTAAATTGTTGAATAGTCAACAGTTTGAAGTGTCGGTGTGGAAATCGTCAACTGGGGAAGAGGGATGCCGATGGAGGCGCTGGAGATATGCAAGCGGCCGGTCGTGCTGTTTGATTTTGATGGCACGGTGGCCGATACGGGTCGGGCGGTGATGACCTCGACGCGCAAGACGCTGGCTGCACGCGGGTTTTCGGAGGCGCAGATGGGTGACCTGTGCCGCATGATCGGGCCGCCCCTGTGGAAGAGCTTTCACGACTTTTATGGCTTCTCCCGCGAGGAGTCGCTTGTGGTGGCTGACGAGTACCGTGCCTTTTTTGATGAGCTGGGACCGGAAGAGTATCCCGTGTTCGATGGGATCCCCGCGCTGCTGGATGGGTTGGCCGCTCAGGGCAAGCGTATGGCCGTGGCGACGTCGCGCATGGAGGCGAAGTGCGTCGATATGGTGCGTGAGCTCGGGCTTTCTCAGTTTGAGGCGGTGGTTGGCATGAATCCGCCGCAGGGACGCGAGACCAAGGCCGATTCGGTCCGCGATGCCCTGGCGGCGCTCGGCGCGACGGCCGACGATGCCGTGATGATCGGCGATCGCTTTAACGATGTGGAGGGCGCGCACGCGATGGACGTGCCGTGCATCGGCATTTATTCGGGCGCGGCAGCGCCGGGGGAGCACGAGGCCGCGGGCGCCGATGCGGTGGTGCACTCGGTGGCCGAGCTTGCTAAACTTTTCGCTATCTAATAGACATAATGTGAGGGGCGGGCGTACCCGTCGCTCATTGGTAAGGAGGTCGTCCATGAATCAGGTGGAGCAGAGCGTCGCTGAGTATGTCGACGAGGTCTGGGAGGATGTCGTCGCTGATATCGAGCAGCTGGTGAGTTATCCTTCCGTGGCAGTTTCTGCCGATGCGGAGCCCGGCGCGCCGTTTGGCCGCCCGGTCCGTGACGCGCTCGATTGCGCGCTCGGCATTGCGCAAAAGCTCGGCTATCAGACGAGCGACGACGAGGGCTATGTGGGAATCGCCGATATCCCGGGTCGCGGCGACAAGCAGCTTGCGACTATCTGCCACGTGGACGTGGTTCCCGCCGGCCCTGGCTGGAACACCGACCCGTTCGCGATGGAGCGTCGCGAGGGCTGGTTGCTCGGTCGCGGCGTGATCGACGACAAGGGCCCGGCAGTGCTGTCGCTTTATGCCGGCGCGTACCTGCTCAAGCACGGCATTGTGCCGCGCTACACCTTCCGCGCGCTGCTGGGCTGCGATGAGGAAGTGGGCATGTCCGACGTTCACCATTATCTGGAGAACTACGCGAATCCCGACTTTCTGTTTACGCCCGATGCCGAGTTCCCGGTCTGCAATGCCGAGAAGGGCCAGTTTGGGGCGACGTTCGTGAGCCCCAAGATCGACGGCGGGCGCATTGTGTCCTGGAGCGGTGCCGAGGCGAGCAACGCCATTCCATCGCAGTCCATCTGCGAACTTGCGATTGCCGCCGATGAGCTGCCGGCGCCGGTCGAGAACGCCGATCGTTTGGAGATCACAGCGCTCGATAACGGGCATGCGCAGATTTTCGCCCACGGCATTGGCGGTCATGCCTCGATGCCCGAGGGAACGATCAATGCCGTCGGCCTGGTCGTGGCGTATCTGCGCGAGGCTGAGGACGCGTTTGGTGCACGCGACGAGCGCCTGCTGACGCCTGCCGAGCACGAGTTCGTTAAGTTCTTGGCCTTTGTGCATGCGGATGCCTATGGTCGCGGCCTGGGTATCGACGCGACGAGCCCAGCGTTTGGCCCGCTTACCTGCAACGCTGGCGTCATCCGTGTGGCGGATGGCCGTATCGAGCAGGTCATCGACGTGCGCTTCCCCGACAGCACGAGCGCCGATACCATCCGCGAGCAGCTCGAGCCGCTCGTGGGCCGTTTTGGCGTGACGTGCCAGCTGGGTCGCGCGAAGGTGCCGTTCTCGGTATCTGCCGATGATCCGGCCGTGAAGGCGCTGATTGACACTTATAACAAGTTCACCGGCAAGCATGCTGAGCCCTTTGCCATGGGCGGCGGCACGTATGCGCGCAACTTTGCCCGCGCCGTGTCGTTTGGCCCCGAGGAGACCGGCCTTGAGCTGCCCGCATGGGGCGGCCAGATGCACGGCCCCAACGAGTGCGCCAACGAGGAACAGCTTAAACAGGCGCTCAAGATCTATATTGTTGCGATCCTCCGTTTGAATGAATTAGAGCTTTAAGGTCTCGCGGTTTCCCAATCTAAGTTGCGGTGGAATAGTTCTTAGAATGGGCCATTTGATGGCCAAGCAGGAACTATTTCACCGCAACTTTGTTTTTATTGGTGTAAAAGGTGCGCCATGTTCGGCGCTGGATTGTTATCCGTTTGTAAAGGCTGGGCCGCGCTTGCGGTAAGGGTCTATCAAATGCCCGTAAGAAACCGCAGTTGGCGCGGGCGCTGCCCGGTCGGGGTCGTATCTTTCCAAACAGCAAAGCGGGCAGGGTGCCCGCGAATCGCATGTATGAAAGGAAGATCATGCTCGATCAGGCTTATTCTCGTCGTCAGTTCCTCGGCCTCGCTGGTGGTCTTGCCAGCATCGTCGGTCTCGGTCTCGTTGGGTGCGGCCGGCGCATCCGATGCCGCCGACAAGGGTAGCGCCGCTGCTGCCGAGTCCGTCTCCGGCGAGGTGACCTACGACGGTGCCTCTTCGTTCCAGGCTCTCGTCGAGGCCGCTGCCGAGAAGTTCATGGACGCCAACCCCGATGTCTCCGTCTCCGGCTCGGGTAACGGTTCGGGCAAGGGCCTGACCGCTGTCGCCGCCGGCACCGTCACCATCGGCAACTCCGACGTCTTCGCCGAGACCAAGCTTGAGGCCGATCAAGTCAAGAACCTCGTCGACCACGAGGTCGCCGTCGTGGGCATGGGTCCCGTCGTCTCCAAGAACGTCAAGGTCGACGACCTGTCCCTCGAGCAGCTCAAGGGCATCTTCTCCGGCCAGATCACCAACTGGAAGGAGGTCGGCGGCGACGACGCCACCATCGTCGTCCTCAACCGCAAGGCCGGCTCCGGTACCCGCGCCACCTTCGAGGCCGCCGTCTTTGGCGACGAGACCGTCGACTTTAAGGGCGACGCCGAGCTCGACAAGTCCGGCGACGTCCAGACTCAGATGGGCAGTACCGACAACGCCATCTCCTACCTCGACTTCTCGCACTTCGATGACTCCAAGTTCAACGCCATCAAGGTCGAGGGCGTCGAGCCCAAGAGCAAGAATGTCACTGATGACTCCTTCAAGATCTGGGCTACCGAGCACATGTACTGCTCCAAGGACGCCGACGAGGCCACCAAGGCCTTCCTGGAGTTTATGCTCTCCGACGACGTCCAGGGCAAGCTCGTCGAGGAGCAGGGCTTCATCCCCGTCTCTGCCATGAAGGTCGTCAAGGACGCCAGCGGCAAGGTCTCCGCTAAATAAGTAATCGCCCCGGAAAGGTTTGCAATGGCAAAACAGCTGCCAAAGCGCGACCTTGAGAACGTGGGCCTGGGCGTCACGGGCGCGTGCGTAGCACTCGTGACGCTTGTCGTTGCCGCGCTCATCTTTATGGTCGCCCAAAAGGGCCTCTCGGCTTTTGTCAAGGACGGCGTCTCGGTCGTCGAGTTTTTCACCGGCACCAAGTGGGACCTGGCCAACACAGCCGAAAACGGCCTGCCCTATACCGGCGCCCTGCCCCTGATCGTCACCTCGTTTGCGGTCATGGTGCTCTCCACGCTTATCGCGCTGCCCATCGCCATCGGCTCTGCCATCTTTGCGGTCGAGATTAGCCCTAAGTTTGGCTCTAAGATCTTTCAGCCGCTCATTGAGCTTTTGACCGGCATCCCCTCGGTCGTCTTTGGCCTGATCGGTTTTCACGTGGTCGTCGGTCTTATGAAGAGCGTTTTCCATGTGAGCACGGGCCTGGGCATCTTGCCCGGCGCCATCGTGCTGGCGGTCATGATTCTGCCGACGATGACCACGCTTTCGGTCGATGGCCTGCGCGCCGTGCCCGACGGCTACCGCCAGGGCTCGCTCGCGCTGGGCTACACCCGCTGGCAGACCATCTGGCACGTGGTGCTCAAGTCCGCCATGCCGTCGCTCATGACCGCGGTCATCCTTGGCATGACGCGTGCCTTTGGCGAGACGCTCGCCGTGCGCATGGTTATTGGCGGCATCGAGGCCATGCCGACGTCGCTGCTGTCGCCGGCTTCGACCATCACCACCACGCTCACCACGTCCATGGCTGTCTATGCCGAGGGCTCGGCCCAAGACGATGTTCTGTGGGCGCTCGGCCTGCTGCTGATGGGCATGAGTCTCATCTTCATCCTGATCATCCACCTTATCGGCCGCAAGGGGGCGAAGGCTCGTGGCTAGCACGCGTATCCACATCGACGAGGCGAGGCTCGGGCGTGTCCAAAAGCAGGACCGCTTCGCCACGGGCGTGTTGACGGCGATCGTCGCCATCGTCATGCTCATCGTCGTCTCCATGGTGGCCTATATCCTGTTCGAGGGCATCTCGACGCTGTTCCAGCCGGGCTTTCTCACGGAGCCGTCGCGCGCCAACGGAACGCAGGGCGGCGTGCTCTACCAGCTGTTCGACTCGTTCTACCTGCTGCTGATCACCCTGATCATCTCGGTGCCCATCAGCCTGGGCGGAGCGGTCTTTTTGGTTGAGTACGCGCCGGACGGACCCATCCGCGACATCGCCTCCACCGCCATCGAGACGTTGTCCTCGCTGCCTTCCATCGTCGTCGGCATGTTCGGCTTTCTGGTGTTCTCGGTACAGCTGGGCTGGAAGTACTCCATCATCTCCGGCGCCGTCGCGCTCACCATGTTCAACATCCCCATCCTGGTGCGCGTGATCCAGCAGGCGCTCGAGGACGTGCCGCAGGCCCAGCGCGATGCGTGCCTGGCCATGGGCCTCACTCGCTGGGAGGCCACGCTGCACATCCTGATCCCCGAGGCCATGCCTGCCATCGTGACGGGCATCGTGCTTTCGGCCGGTCGCGTGTTTGGCGAGGCCGCAGCACTGCTTTTTACCTCGGGTATGAGCTCGCCGGTTCGCCTGAACTTCTTGAGCTTTAACCTGTCGAGCCCCACCTGCGCTTGGAACGTGTTCCGTCCCGGCGAGTCGCTCGCCGTGCACATCTACAAGATCTATGGCGAGGGCAGCCCCGAGGCCCAGCAGATCGTCTGGGGCACCGCTGCACTGCTGATGATTTGCGTGCTGCTGTTTAACGTAATCGCCCGCATTGTGGGCAAGCAACTGGCAAGGAAGATGACGGCCGAATGAGCGAGATGAAAGCAACGCCCGCAACCGAAGCGGCATCGTCCGAGACCCAGGACTTCCTGTCGAGCGTGGGGGAGAGCGAGAAGCGCGTGCGCGTGAGCGGCAAGGCCGTGAGCGACGAGGTCGTGCTCTCCACCAAGGACGTCAACGTGTACTATGGCGACCACCATGCACTGCACAATACGTCGCTCGACTTCCACAAGGGCGAGATCACGGCGCTCATTGGGCCTTCGGGCTGCGGTAAGTCGACCTTCTTGCGCAGTCTCAACCTTATGAATCGCGAGATTCGCGGCTGCCGCGTGGAGGGCGAGATCAACTATCGCGGGCGCAACGTGAACACCAAGACCGAAAACACCTACGAGCTGCGCCGTTCCATTGGCATGGTGTTCCAGCAGCCCAACCCGTTCCGCAAGTCCATTCGCGACAACATCACGTTTGCGCCTAAGCGCCACGGCATCACCGACCGCGACGAGCTCGACCGCATGGTCGAGGAGAGCCTGCGCGGCGCGGCGCTGTGGGACGAGGTCAAGGACAAGCTCGACAAGAGCGCCTACGCGCTTTCGGGCGGTCAGCAGCAGCGCCTGTGCATCGCGCGCACGCTGGCGCTCAACCCCGACGTGATCTTGTTCGACGAGCCCTGCTCGGCGCTCGACCCCATCTCGACGCTGGCGATCGAGGACCTCATGTCGTCGATCGTTGCCGACCGCGCCATCGTCATCGTGACGCACAACATGGAGCAGGCGTCGCGTGTGTCCAACCGCACGGCGTTCTTCTACATGGGCGATATGGTCGAGTACGACGAGACTGACGAGATTTTCCAACGGCCCAAGGATAAGCGGCTGAATGATTACCTCACCGGCATGTTCTCCTAGTCCGGGACATGCTTGAGGCCCGCGGTGGCCACGGTCGCCACGGGACTGATTGGAGAGGCGGGTCATCTCTTGCGGGAGATGGCCCGCCTTTTTGTGTCGTGTGCGGCCCGCCTTTTCGCTGCTATCATGGACAACGTTGAATTTCTACGAAGGAGCAGGGCATATGGCGATTCTTTTGGGATGCGATTCCGTCAGCCTAGAGTTTCCCACCAAGCATATTTTCGATAGCGTGACCCTCGGCGTGGGCGAGGGCGACCGCATTGGTATTGTCGGTAAAAACGGCGACGGCAAGTCGACGCTGCTGAGCGTGCTCGCCGGCACGCTGGAGCCCGACGACGGCCGCGTGACGCACCGCCGCGGCACGACGATTGGATTGCTCGGCCAAAAGGATAACCTGGTCGATACCGACACCGTGCATCATGCCGTCGTGGGCGACACGCCCGAGTACGAGTGGGCGTCGAGCCCCCGCACACGCCAGATTCTGTCCGGCCTTATTAGCGATGTGCCCTGGGAGGGCACGGTGGGCGAGCTTTCGGGCGGCCAGCGCCGTCGCGTGGACCTCGCGCGCCTGCTGATCGGCGACTACGACGTGCTCATGCTCGACGAGCCCACCAACCACCTGGACATGCGCACCATCAACTGGCTTGCGCGTCACTTAAAGGCCCGCTGGCAGCGCGGTCAGGGCGCCATGCTCGTGGTCACGCACGACCGCTGGTTCTTGGACGAGGTCTGCACCAGTATGTGGGAGGTCCACGACGGCCAGGTCGACCCCTTCGAGGGCGGTTACTCGGCCTACATCCTGCAGCGCGTGGAACGCGACCGCATGGCCGCGGTTACCGAGGAGCGCCGTCGCAACATGGCACGCAAGGAGCTCGCGTGGCTGAGCCGCGGCGCCCAGGCGCGTTCCACCAAGCCCAAGTTTCGTGTTGATGCCGCTCGCGAGCTGATCGCCGACGTGCCGCCCGTGCGTGACGAGCTGGAGCTCAAGCGCCTCGCCGTGAGCCGCCTGGGCAAGCAGGTCATCGATGTCATCGACGTGGATGCCGGCTATGCGGATACCGATGGCGTGCCCAAGCAGGTGCTCACCGATGTGACCTGGCTCATTGGTGCGGGCGACCGCTATGGTCTTTTGGGTGAGAATGGCGCTGGCAAGTCGACGCTGCTTGATGTGATCCAGGGCAAAATTGCGCCCACGCGCGGCCGCGTGAAGATTGGCCAGACGGTGCGCTTTGGCGTGCTGTCGCAGCAGCTCGAGGAGCTCGAGCCCTACATGGGCGACACGATCCGCGAGGTGCTCGGCAACTATAAGAAGTACTACGTCATCGACGGCAAGGAGA
>CAJMRZ010000045.1 GCA_905215945.1 uncultured bacterium
TACCTTGCGCTTCCCGCTATCGTGGGCGTGGTCGCGGCGCTTTTGGGCACTGCGCTCGGCATAGCGTTCTTTACCGAGCCCATGCGCGGCCTCTATTACGGGTCGTACAGTCTGCCGCCCTTCCAGGTGTACTGGAGCTGGGAGATCTTTGTGAAGTGCGCCGTGGTTCCCGCCGCCGCGCTCATCCTCATCACGCTGGTGGGCCTGCTTCGCAAAATGGGCAAGACGCCGTTGCAGTTCCTTCGTTACGAGGCGAGCGGCAAATCGGGCACCAAGCGCGGTATGCAACTGCCGGAGCGCATGGGTTTTGTTTCCCGCTTCCGCCTGCGTATCTTCCTGCGCAACCTGGGCAACTTCGCCACGCTCTTCGTGGGCATTGCGTTTGCCTCGCTGCTGCTGCTCTTTGGCCTGGCGATTCTGCCCACGATGACGCACTACGCGGACAACCTCGAGACGAGCCTGGTCGCCGAGCACCAGTACACGCTCAAGGCGCCGCTGGAGCTCGAGGGCACTGCCGAGGAGCGCGAGCAGTGGTCGGCACTCGAGCGCTTGCAGTCGGTTGACGGCGCGCTGCTTTCCGCCGCCCAGGATGCCGATGACGAGCTTGACGACGCGGCCGATGCGGCGCAGGTGGCAGCCGATGCCGCGACCGCATCCCCGTCTGCCGAGAGCCTGGCCGCAGCGCAGGATGCGCTTGCCAAGGTCCAGGACAAGAAGGATGCGCTCTACGCGCGCCTTGACGATCTTGCCGATGCCCTCGGCTGCGACCGCGATGAGGTCATCGGCCTGATTGACAAGGCCTCTAAGATCGACGCTGACAACGACGATATCCACCCGGTCAATACGACCGACAACGGCGCGGGCACAATCGCACAGGCCGAGAAATACGCCGTTTACCAGCTGCAATACGACCGCGGCGATGGAAATGGCGAGGAGACGATTTCCGTCTACGGCATTTCATCCGATTCGCGCTACTGGAAAGATCTCAACGTCGGCGACGGACGCGTCGTCTTTGGTGGCGGTCTGCTCGATAAGTTTGGCTGGAGCGAGGGTCAGAAGGTTACGCTCGGCGACAAGTACGAGGGCGAGCATTATTCCCTTGAGTACGCGGGCAAGGACTGTGCCTGGGGCTCCAAGTCGGACATGAATATCTATATGAGTATCGACGACTTTAACGAGCTGTTCGACAACGACGCCGCCTACTTTAACGGCTATGTGAGCGACGAGAAGCTCGATCTCGATGCTCGTTACTTTGCCGGCGACACCACGCCCGATGACATGCGCGCCGTGGGCGACCAGTTCATCGGCATGATGAGCAAAATGATCGGCATGATGGTCGGGCTTGCGGTGTTCATCTTCCTGCTGTTTATGTACCTGCTGACCAAGGCGGTGATCGACCATAGCGCCCGTTCGATCAGCTACATGAAAGTCTTTGGCTATCGCGATAGCGAGATCTCGCATCTGTACATCCGCTCGATCACGCTGTGCGTGGCGGCGTCGCTCGTGCTGAGCCTGCCCGTGATCATTGGCTCGCTCACGGCCATCTTCCGCTCGATGCTGCTCGCCTACAACGGCAATATCGAGATCTACGTGCCCACTTGGTCTATGGCTGCATGCGTCGGCATTGGCTTTGCGACCTACCTGGTCGTGGCGCTGCTACACACGCGTTCTATCAAGCGCGTCAGCCTGGCCGAGGCCCTTAAAGTCCAAGAGTAGTCGTTTAAGAACCTCCCCAACGACTAGGTTTCGCGCTTGACTTTGACCCTACTTTAACGGGTACCATCCTCTATGTCTGTAACGCCATATAGACCGAGGGGATATAACTATGACCGCAACTGCACCCGCAGCACCCGCCAAGGTGTACTTCACCAACCTGCGCACGCATGCTCGCGAGAGTCAGCTCGACAAGCTCAAGCGCCTCATCCGTCACGCCGGAATTGAGCAGATCGACTTTGAGAACAAGTTCGTCGCCATCAAGATTCACTTTGGCGAGCTAGGCAACCTGAGCTTTTTGCGCCCCAACTACGCCCGCGCCGTCGCGGATGTCGTGAAGGAGCTGGGCGGCAAGCCCTTCCTCACCGACTGCAACACGCTCTATGTCGGTAGCCGCAAAAACGCGCTCGAGCACATCGATACCGCCTACCAGAACGGCTTTACCCCGTATGCCACGGGTTGCCAGGTCATCATCGCCGACGGCCTCAAGGGCACCGACGAGGCGCTCGTTCCGGTCGAGGGCGGCGAGTACGTGCACGAGGCCAAGATCGGTCGGGCACTCATGGATGCCGATATTGTGATCAGCCTCACGCACTTTAAAGGCCATGAGCAGGCCGGCTTTGGCGGTGCCATGAAGAACCTGGGCATGGGCGGCGGCAGCCGCGCCGGCAAGATGGAGCAGCATGCCGCCGGCAAGCCGAACGTCGCGACCGAGCACTGTATTGGCTGCCGTGCCTGCGAAAAGGTCTGTGCGCACAGCGCTATCTCGTTTGACGACACCCGTGAGCGCGAGCTCGCCAACGGCAACACCCGTACGGTTCACGTTGCCGCTATCGACCATGATCGCTGCGTGGGCTGCGGTCGCTGCATCGGCGTGTGCAACCAGGACGCCATCAAGCCCGGCCATGACGCTGCGGCCGACGTGCTCAACTGCAAGATCGCCGAGTACACCAAGGCCGTCGTCGACGGCCGCCCGAGCTTCCACATCTCGCTCGCCATGGACATCAGCCCCAACTGCGACTGTCATCCCGAAAACGACACGCCTATCGTCAACGATATCGGCATGTTCGCGAGCTTCGACCCGGTCGCCATCGACCAGGCCTGTGCCGATGCCGTCATGGCATCCGAGCCGCTGCCCAACACCGAGCTTACCGATAGCGCGGCCAAGATGGAGCACAACCACGAGCATCTGGAGGGCGATCAGGCCAAGGACCCCTTCTGCATCACGCATCCCGACACCGACTGGCGCGTGTGTATCGCGCACGCCGAAAAGATTGGCCTGGGCACGAGCGAGTATGAGCTCATCGAGGTCCAATAGCACTTTGCTATTGGACAAAACAAGCGTTTTTTTAGCGTAACGTAAGCAAAAACCGCCTTCGAGCACAGGGCTCGCAGGCGGTTTTTCGGAAGTATGCGGCAAATTTCGAGACCGCCGAGCACACGACATTTTTTGGCAACAAAACCCCTGATAAATTGTTGGTAAAACTGCGGTCTGGTCGGCAGTTCCAGATTTTGTCGCATACTTCCGAAAATAGGGGGTCAGATAAAGCCCCAGACGTTGCTTTTTGCCTAAAAATACTCGTCGAGGAAGTCGTCGACCGTGTTCCAGTAGAGCTCGGGGTCAACTTGCGCACTCTTGGCGTGGGTGGCGCCATGGATGGTGAGCTTTTGCTTGACCTTGCTGGCGCACGCGTCATAGTTTTGGTCGAGCATGCTGTACGGCACAAAGGTGTCCTGGTCGCCGTGGATAAACAGCATGGGAACCGTCGCGTGTTTGAGTTGCTCCACACTGCTCGCCTTATGAAAGTCGTAGCCCGCGCGCACGTTGCACACCAAGTTTGCTACATCGAGCAAGGGAAAGCTGGGCAGGCCGAACACGTCCTTGAGCTGCAGAGAAAACTCGTCCCAAACACTCGTATAACCACAGTCCTCGATAATGCATTTTACGTTTGCGGGCAGAGATTCCCCCGCGACGTTCATGGCAGTTGCTGCACCCATCGACTCGCCAAAGACCAGGATGCGCGCCTCGGGGTCAGCCTGAACGATCCGCCCAATCCATGCGACGACATCGAGCCGCTCGGGCCAGCCCATGCCGATATAGTCGCCGCCGGAGCGCTCGTGGGCGCGGGCGGCAGGCGCGAGCACGTTCATGCCGCGGTCGTGGAAGCGCTTGGCGTATCGGGCCATGCCGATGGGCTCGTTGGTATATCCATGCAGGCAGACGGCATAATCGTGGGTGTTCTCCGAGGCGGCAAAATACCAAGCGGCGAGCTCGGTTCCGTCATCTGCGGTAAGGCTGCTGCTCTCGCGATTCTCTTTAAACCACGCCCGCGCCTCGGTTTCCTCGGCATCCGGCTGCTCACCTTTTTTGTCGGCCTTACCATCCTGCATCATCTTCATGGTGTACGGCGCTTGGGGATTCAGCGCGAAGTCAAACAGAAAGTTGCCGGCAAATCCGAGCAGCACAACGACAACCACCAGTGCAACGATGCCGGCCATCTTGAGCTTTCGATGGGAACGTGCGTTTTGAGCCATGCGGTATTCTCCTATAAGATGTTAATACGTCAACATTTAATGCAAGCGCATTATGGACGTTCGCCGTTGATGCGTCAACAGGCAAAGAATGGGTAAACAAAGGGTCACGTATGGTGCAAATTTCGCACGTACCTAGACGCTTTGATATAGTGTTGAGAACTCTTTACGTTGGAGGATGTAACCGGCATGTCCGATTCGAGCGACAGTTCTAAGCCGCGACCCAAGACCGCGGCCGTTCCACACTACACGGTGGGCGAGGAGATCATGAACTCCGTCACCCATGGTGTCGGCTGCCTGCTGGGTATCGCGGGTCTGGTGCTCCTGATCGTATTCGCCGCCCTGCGCGGCGGAGGCCCGGCCCACATGGCCGCGGCGATTGTCTATGGTGTCAGCATTATCCTCGAATACCTTGCCTCCACGCTCTACCATGCGATTCAGCCCGCTCGCGCCAAGCGCGTGTTTCGCATCATCGACCATAGCTGCATCTACCTGCTCATAGCCGGCAGCTATACGCCGTTTTGTCTCATCACGCTCGCAAACGACGGCGGTCCTATGCTGTTCTTTGCCGTATGGGCCATCGCCATTATCGGCATCGCCCTCGAGTGCTTTATGCGCGAGCGTCAACCGCACTGGGTAAGTGGCCTGGTCTACCTGCTGATGGGCTGGCTCGTTGTCTTTAAGCTGCCCGAACTTGTGGCACTGCTCAACCCTGTGGCGCTTGCCCTGCTCGCCGTCGGCGGCGTGTGCTACACCGCGGGCGTGCCGTTCTATATCGCCAAAAACGTGCGCTATCTGCACAGCGTGTTTCACCTGTGGGTGCTCGCCGGCAGCATCTTCCAGTTCATGGCGGTGATCCTCTTCGTAATCTAGCGACCACGCCAGCGCCCGTGCCCCGCTCGGTCGCCGGCGCAATTGCCGTATCCGCCATCAACGTTTTACCCTGACGTCCCGAATCTTGGAGGTTCGAGAAACTCCCGATGGACATAACCATCTCCCTTATCACTACCCTCGTTTTAACCCTCATCAACGGCTACTTCTCCATGTCCGAGATGGCGCTCACCACGGCCAAGCGCGCCGTGCTGGAGCACGAGGCCGAGGAGGGCGATAAGCGCGCCGAGCGCGCCATTAAGCTGGCCGCCGATTCCGACGAGCTGCTCGCCACCATCCAGGTCGCCATCACGCTCGTGGGCTTCGCCTCGTCCGCCGTCGCCTCGACGAGCCTGTCCGACCCACTTGCCACGTGGCTCATGAGCTTTGGCATCGCGCCGCTCTCCGCCATTGCGCGCGGCCTGGCGCCGGTCATCATCACCGTCGCCGTCGCCTTCGTGTCCATCGTGATTGGCGAGCTTGTGCCCAAGCGCATCGGCCTGGCCAACGCCGAAGGCGTGTCCAAGCAGGTCGTGGGACCGTTGTCGTTTTTCCAAAAGATCGCCCGTCCGCTCGTGTGGCTGACCGGCGCTTGCTCCGATGGCCTGGCCCGCATTCTGCGCATCAAGAGCGCCGACGACCGCCAAAACGTCTCGGAGGAAGAGATCAAGTACATGGTCTCGGAGCAGGACGACCTGCTCGACGAGGAAAAGCGCATGATCCACGAGATCTTCGACCTGGGCGACACCGTTGCCCGCGAGGTCATGGTGCCGCGCGTGGACACCACCATGTGTGAGGACGACGAGACGGTCGCCGACGTGCTATCCACCATGCGCCAGACCGGCTTTAGCCGCATCCCCGTCTATCACGAGGATCCCGATAACGTCGCCGGCATCGCGCACATCAAGGACCTGATCCAGCCTTCGCTCGACGGCAAGGGCGACCAGCCCATCGCCGACTTTTTGCGCGACGCCACCTTTGTGCCCGACACCAAGGACATCCTGCCGCTGCTGTCCGAGATGCAGACCTCGCACGACCAGATCGTGGTGGTCGTGGACGAGTACGGCGGCACGGCCGGCATCATCACCATCGAGGACATCGTCGAGGAGATCGTGGGCGAGATCGAGGACGAGTTCGACCCCGACAACAAGTACCTCACGCGCCTTTCGCGCCGCGAGTGGCTCGTCGATGGGCGTTTTTCGTGCGATGACGCGATTGAGCTTGGTTGGCCGCTCGAGGAAAGCGATGATTATGAGACCATCGCCGGCTGGATTTTGGAGCTTTGCGACTCGGTGCCCGACATCGGAGAGGTGTTTGAGGTTGCGGGGTACAAGTTTAAGGTGCAGTCGATGCGTGGCCAGCGCATCTCGCTCATTCGCGTGATCGCTCCGGCCGAAACCGATAAGAAGGATTCCGAGTCCTCGGCAGATAAGCCGGCGGCGTCGGACGCGGGTTCTGCGGACCCGCACGACGGCGACGAGTAGGGCAAGGAAGAGTAGGGGAGAGTTATGGCAGGCCTGTTCAACATCCTTAAGGTCACCGTCAGCGAGGACAAGATCTGCGCGCACGTGCTGGTGAACCCCGGCATGCCGCTCATGACCTCGGAGGACATCGAGGCCACGGCGCGCGTGTATTACCTGGTGCCCGCGATTGCCAAGCATCTGTGCCTGGGCGATTCCGGTCGCGAATTCCAGGACTGCATGGGCCAGACCGAGCTTTGCCATCTGCTGGAGCACGTGACAGTCGAGCTCATGAACGAGACCGGGCTTGCCGGCAGCATTTCGTGCGGCCGCACTCGCGTGAGCGAGCACGACGAGCGCGTCTTTGAGGTCGAGCTTTCGTGTCCAGATGATGCGCTGGCCATTGGCGCGCTGTCTTCCGCCACCTTTATGATGGACTGGGCTTATCTACACGCCGACCAGCCCACTCCCGATGTGGACGGTACGGTCGCGGGCCTGCGCAACCTGGTGCTGGGCATGCGTGCCGAGGCCGAGGGCAAAGATCCGCACGAGGCCGTCGCTGCCGCGAATGGCGAGGGCGAGGCCGGGGACGCGACCGAGGACGAGGCGCCTGCCGAGGCTGCCGCCGAGCCTGTCGACGAGGCACCTGCCGAGGAGACCGTCGAGCCCGAGCCCGCGGAGCCCCAGGGCGTCCCGAGCTTTGACGACGAGCCGCAGGAGGTAATCGATACCGAGGGCGCGACCGCCGAGAGCCACGAGGCCCCCGCTGCCGTCTACGGTGGCGCGGCGACGGTTCCGGCAGGACCCGCACACGAAGGTACGCTTCCGCTCGTTGATGGCGCCGGTGAGGACCCGGCCGCCACGGTGGCCATGCCTGCCATGCCGCAGGAGTAGGCTCACCCGCTTATCACCATCATGTACCTGCGCCTTTACCGTACGCAGATGAGCAAGACGGCAAGCGCTGTGCTGCGGGTATAATGGACAGCATTCAAACGGTGGGCGCCGAGGTGCCCGCAGGAGAGGAATGAACATGGGTAAGACTTTCAACTTTATCTCGGGTGCGCTCTTCGGTGCCGCCGCCGGCGCCATCATCGGCGTTGCCCTGGCTCCGCGCTCGGGCGCCGAGACCCGCGCCATGGCTGCCGATATCGCCAACGACGCCTGGGATAACATGCGCGACACCTACGAGCACGGTGCCGAGGAGGCCCGCGCTGCGGTCAACGATTTTGGCCCGATGGTCGACGCCAAGACCGATGACCTGCGTGCCAAGGTTGACCTTGCCCGCGAGCGCATGGACCAGCTGCGCGAGCAGCTCAACGACGCCATCTCGGGCGGTAACGTGACGCCCGCCGCCGATGTCGTGGTCGAGAACGCCGTCGAGGCCGACGCTGAGGCCGCGGAGCCTTCGACCGAGGCATAATGCGCGCCGGGGATTTTGTCGGCGCCAAGATCTATCGCAAGCCTACCGAGGATAAGCGCACTAAAAAGGACGGCACGCCGCGCAGCCCTAAAAAGCTCGGCAAGATTCACTTTCCGGTCTTTACCCCGGGCGGTACGCGCGTGGTGGGCTTTATGGTTCGCCAGTCCGATATCGCGGGTATGATCGAGCGCCCCGACCGCTTTGTGGCGCTCGATGCCATTGGCGTCTACGAGGGCGCCATCGCAGTTGACGACGTCAAGGGCACCTACGATGCCGCTGCGGCCAAGCGCCTCGACATCAACCTGGACGATTGCATTATCTGGGTTGGCATGGACGTGCGCACGGAGTCGGGCGATGTCGTGGGCTATTGCTCGGATGTGGAGTTCAAGCCGCGTTCGGGCATCGTGCAGACGTTCTACGTGACCGCCGGCACTGCCTCGAGTGTGCTGGTGGGCGACACGCAGATGCCGCCGACGATGCTGCGCGGCTATGCGGACGGCGCGATGATCGTTTCGGACGAGGTCAAGTCGCTCGGGTATTCGGGCGGCGCTGCCGCAAAGGCTGCCGAAGCAAGTGTCGTGGTGGGCGACAAGGTCAAGAAGGGCGCCAAAGTGCTCGATGACAAGGGTTCGGTCGCCGTGGACAAGGGCA
>CAJMRZ010000046.1 GCA_905215945.1 uncultured bacterium
CCGAGCCGAGGTATGCAGCCGCTATCTGTGCTGCCTCTGCCGCGATACGGAGGCCTTCGTTTTCTTCGCCATCATAGTCTTTTTCGACCATGTAAAGCATATCGTCATCGGAACAGTTCCAGACGGTTTCATCCACGATTGATGAAAAGTTGCTGCCAAGCATTGTGATCGCATTCTCCATGGTTGTTCCATGATATAAAATTCTTGTATTACTCATATTTTTCTCCCTTCGCATTTGAACATTTGTTTACATCCTCAATATGAAATGAGAAAAATCCACCGCCTGGGAATCAGGCGGAAGCGAAGAAAAAAGACCGGATCTCTCCAGTCTTTTCCTCTCTTTTCCTCTTTCTTTAATTTGCAACATTGTCCAAATAAGCAGAGATTGCTTTTTTCTGGATCCGCTCTTCTTCTGTCGCCGGCTCGTAGACCTCGTCTACATATTTGAGCCAGTACAGGACGTCCCTTCTGCGTCCCGGGCTGTTGTTAAACAGGTCACCCAGTCTGGTCGGGCATTTCCGGTATGGTCCAATACTGATCATTACGGATTCTACATCAGAACCACCAACCGGAAACATCGTGTAGCCCTTGTAACGGTATGCGGTATCACCATTTTTTAAGGTGATTTTCTCACGTCCCGCTGCCGTAAAGATGACTTTTTCAGCTCCGTCTGCGGCAGCATGCGCCTTCTGGATATTTTCTTTCCCGGTAAAGCAGCAGAACTGCCACACTTTTCGGTTTCTGTAATGCAATGGCACAGCGACACGGTAACTGTCACCCGGACTGTTATCAATCCTTACGTTACCATAAATAATAAAGATAGGGTATCCATTGTTATCAATCGAAAGAAAACCCTCATCTTTCAAATAGGCAATGCAGGAAAATTCCCCGTTTTGGGCGATAATCAATGCAACGATCGTATCGCCAGGCTTCAGCTGTTTTGCCCTCGTTGCCATCTGCGGTTTCTCCGGATTTTTGGAATTCCAACAGTTTAAGATTACCTGCTGTCTCCCTGTAGAAACCAGAAGACCCGTTTTCCAGTCCTCCGAACGCCCTTCTCCCGGAATGACGTTCAATACTTTTGTCAGGATACAAATCCTGTTATCACGCTTATACAGGATTCGGCTTTTACTCATGTTTTGTATCCTCCTTTCAATAGCTTCAATGTTTACATCCTCAATATGAAATAAAAAAACTTCCGGGACACTCTCGCCCCGGAAGCCGTCTGACTTTTCCCTATTCTGTTTTTTTGGTTTTGGCCTTATCTTTTTCCT
The DNA here is from genome assembly GCA_905215945.1 of uncultured bacterium. GTDB lineage: Bacteria > Actinomycetota > Coriobacteriia > Coriobacteriales > Coriobacteriaceae > Collinsella. The sequence continues at coordinate 1,275 of CAJMRZ010000046.1, forward strand.
TTGTTTTCCCTTCTTTTTCTTTGGATGGTTCTTTTGTATCCGTCTTCCCATCTGTTGTTTCTGTGGCATCCTCTGTGTTCTGGATGTTCTCGGTTGCCTCTTCCGTCTCACCGGTTCCTCTGTTCACGTCTGCCCCATCTCCACGGAAGTAGCTGTCAATATCCTCATCGCCATCGATCGGCGAATAATCATGCTCCCCGTTTTCGTCCAGGTTTTCCATGTTTTCATCTTCGTACTGTTCACTTGTGGTTACAAGGTAGCCGTCATCATCCAGCACCAGCCCGTCCTTGGAACCCTTAATAGAGCTGCCGCTGTCATCATAGACGTAAATGGTATCGTTGTAATCGCCCGGCAACAGACCCTTGTAATCGGTCTCTTCCTTCAGGTAACGGAATGCTCCTGCGCCATTGCACTCGTAATATCCCGTAGTCATGTATTCCGGAACATTGATTCTTACAATCTGGTCTGTAATGTAGTCAAAATCCTTCATCTGGTATGTTTCTGCGGAAACAAAGCGCCTTGTTGGTGGCCCGCGTCCAGTCGGCGGTGTTGAGCCTGGTCAAGCGCGGTTTATCGCCGTCGGGACCAACGTAGCGCGTAATGCGGTCAACCTGCTCCAGCGGCACGTAGAGCTTGTCGCCATCGGCGTATTCCAGCAAAAAGTAGTCGCGTTCCTTGCCGCCCACTTCCTGACGCGCGATCTCGCTAAAGAGCGCGATGCCGTGGGTAGCGTGCACCACGTAGTCGCCCGGCTTAAACGGGAAGGTGATCTGCGTAATGTCAACCTTGCGGCGGCTGCGCGCGCGGTTGGCATCCATGCGGGCGTTGAGGTCGGCAATCGAGAACACGGCCAAATTGGCGTCGGGCACCACCACGCCCTGTGGCAGGGCAGCGTCCACAAAGGTCACGCGCCCGCGCGAGATGGTGGGCACGGCGGCGCCGGCAGCAGCCTGCGCGGCGCCCGCCTCGAGCGAGCGGGCGTTGAGCGCGTCGGCGCGACGCTCGCGAATGGAAGCATGGGCCTCCTGACGTGCGGCACGGTCGGCGGAATCCGCCGCTGCCACGCGCACGCGGTCGCCGATAGCGCCGGCATTTTCAGGTGCGGCCGTCAGCGATTCCTCAAAGGTAATGCCCTCGTCGCCAAAGGTGAGCTCCATCGACTCGCGCGCACCGCGGTCGGGAATGGCAAACACGCAGGCGTAGCGCTTGCCCACGACTTCCTGAATGCGCGTCATAAAGCGATTGTCCGAGCCCGCAATGGCCGGCTGCTCAATCTTGAGCTCCGCCGTCACCGCGCCGCCGGCACGGATCAGGCTCACGTAGTTCAGGCGCTGCTGGGCACCAAAATCGAGCTGCTGGGCACGTACATACAGGCCATCCAGCCGGTCAATCCCTGCCTCGCCAGCACGCGCCTCGATATCCTCGTAGGCACGCAGGCAATCGTCGAACAGCGAGCGCGGCTCGGACAGCACCACGAGCGCCTTGCCGCTCACGTGCGCCAGCGGGCTCACGGTCTGGCCGTACATTACCGGCAAAAAGCGGTCGAGCTCGGGTGTAACGATGCGCGCATCCACCATCTCGAGCAATGCGGCCAGCTTGCTGTCGTCCTGGCTGGCGCGATAGAGCGCCACATGCATGTTGTGGACGGCCTCGTCGGTAAGCGCCAGCTCACGGCAGGGGAAGATCTCGATGCTGTCTTCGTTACCGATGGTCTGCCCCGTTGAGCTCACCATGCGACGGATGCGGTCGATCTCGTCGCCAAAGAACTCAATGCGCACGGGCGCTTTTTCCTGCGCGGGAAACACCTCGACGGTGTCGCCGTGCACGCGGAACAGACCGGGCGCGTCGGCGGCGCCGGCATTGGTGTAGCCCATGCCCACTAGGCGCTGCGGCACCTCATCAAAAGGAATCTCCTCGCCCACCGCAAAGGTCGTGGACTCCCAATAGTGGCTCTCGACCGGCGGCACGCAGCGCAGCAGCGCGCGGGCCGAGGCAACCATGATGCAGTTGTCCCCGCGCACGATGCGCCCCAGAGCCTCGCAGCGCTGCGCCACCACGGCATCGTCGGGCGCCTGCTCGCGCCACGGATAGTCCTTGCGCTCGGGAAAACGGCACACGTGCGCTAGGCCCACGTAGGCGGCAAGGCTGCGCGCGGCGCGATCGGCCGCATCCTCGCCACTCACAATGTAGACCGTGGGACGCGGGCGGCGCGCAAACTGGGCGGCCGCCATAAGCGTGCGGCCCGACTGCGACACGGCCAGCGTCACGTCCTCGCCGGCATCGAGTCCGGCCTCGACGGTCTGCAGCGCCTCGGCAGTGTAGAGCTGCGCGGCTATACGGTGAATGAGCATGCTGTTCCTCCGGCATCGCAACGCCAAAAGCCCGCCGGGGCAAGCTCGGCGGGTCGTACGTCAAATACATTGTCTGTCATGGTAGCGCATGGAGAGGACTCCGGCTCAAGGGCAAACCCAGCCCCGCAAAAAACGCCAGACGAAAATGCGTTCCGCCCTACCCCGCTACGCGCACGCTGGGGCACAAATCTGCCAGCGGACACTCGTCACACTTGGGTTTGCGGGCATCGCAGATCTCGCGACCGAAGGTGATCCACTGATGGTTGACCGACTCCCAATACTCGTGCGGCAAAATCTTGAGCAAATCCTGCTCGGTCTTGAGCGGCTCCTTGGCATGCGTCTTGGGACTCAGCATCAGGCGGTGCGCAATGCGGTTGACGTGCGTGTCCACCGCAATGCCCTCCACGATGCCATACCCCACGTTGAGCACGATGTTCGCCGTCTTGCGTCCCACGCCCGGCAGCTTCACGAGTTCCTTCATGTCGGCCGGCACCTCGCCGCCATAGTCGGCGACGATCATCTGCGCGGCCTCGACGGCATGCTTGGCTTTGCTCTTGTAGAAGCCGAGTGACTTGATGGTGCCCGCCACGTCAGCCACGCTCGCCCCGGCCATGGCCTCGGGCGTGGGCCACTGGGCAAACAGCCGCGGCGTCACCTTGTTGACCTGCGCGTCGGTCGTTTGCGCCGAGAGCAGCACCGCAATCAGCAGGCGGAAGGGATTCTCGTGGTCCAAAAAGCACTCGACCGGGCCATAGCGACGGTTGAGGCGCTCACACACCTCAACGGCGCGCTCTCGTTTGGCGGCATTGGTCTCGCGTGGCATAACGACTCCTCGGCTCAACGGCACAATAAACTTATGGACACAATTGTCCCACGTCCGAGACGCTTACGCCTCCAAGAATGCGCCGGTCTGACGGCTCCACAGGCTCGCATACTCGCCACCCGCCTCGACGAGCTGCGCATGCGTGCCGTCCTCGACGATCTCGCCATCGGCCAGCACCACAATGCGGTCGAGCGCCGCCACGGTGGACAGGCGGTGCGCCACCACAATGGAGGTGCGTCCACGCATCAGGTTTTCGAGCGCCTCCTGCACCAGCGCCTCGGACTCGCTGTCGAGGGCAGAGGTCGCCTCGTCGAGCACTAGAATCGGCGCGTCGGTTAGGATGGCACGGGCGATGGCCACGCGCTGACGCTGGCCGCCCGAGAGCTTGACGCCGCGCTCGCCCACCATGGTGTCAAAGCCACGAGGCAAGCGGTCGATAAACTCCAGGGCGTTGGCCAGGCGCGCGGCCTCGCGAATCTGCTCATCAGTGGCGTCGGGACGACCGTAGGCAATGTTTTCGCGAATGGAGCGGTGGAACAGCAGCGCCTCCTGCGGCACGTAGGCAACCTGGCGGCGCAGGCTCTGCTGCGTGCAGCGCGAGACGTCCTGGCCGTCCACGAGCACACGGCCGCCCTGCACATCGTCCAAGCGCAACAGCAGCTTGGTGAGCGTCGTCTTGCCCGAGCCCGATTTGCCCACCAGGCCCACGCGCTGGCCCGCCGCCACATGAAGTGTCAGGTCATCGAACACGCTCTCGCCCGCCGCAGCGTCACGGTACGCAAAGCTCAGGTGCTCAAAATCAATCGCGCCCTCGGTCACTTTGAGCTCAGGGGCGTCCGGGTCGTCTGCCACCAGACGCGGCTCGTCCAGCACGCGCGTCATCTCGGCCGCATCGCCCAAAGCGCGGTTGATGCGCTGCATCATGGAGCTTACGTAGTTCAGGCGCATGGTGAGGTTATAGGTGTAGGTAAAGATCATGACGAGCGAGCCGGCCGAGATGCCAAACCACGCGTTGCCGCCCGCCACGAACACACTCACCACGGCCATAGTGATGACGATAAGACCCGAGGTCGTAAAGTTGCGCTGCATCATGGCGTGCATCGAGACCGTCTCGGCATCGCGCGCGGCACGATCGGCGGCGTCGAACAGATCGCGTTCAAAGTCCTCGCGCCCGCAAGTCTTGACGGCCAAGATGTTCGTGACCGCGTCGGACAGCACGCCCGACAGCTTGTTCTGCGCGGCGGACGTCGCGGCTGAAAGCGGCATGATGCGCTTGTACATAAGCCAGACAAACGCGATGTAGACGACCATGATGCACACTAGGATCACGGTAAACGTCGGCACCACCGGGGCGAGTGCGGCCACGGTGCAGATGACCGAGGTGATGGTGGGGATGAGCGAATACACCGTCACGTCGACCAGACCCGTGTAGCCGCTCATAAAACGGCTCGTCTGGCTCACAAGCGATCCGCCAAAGCGGCTAGTATGGAATGTCATGGATTGGTTGGAGAGCGTGTCGAAGCATAGACGCGCCAGGTGATAGTTGCCTGCGATCTCGAGCTTGTAGACGGTGTAGTCCTGTAGCTTGGAGAGGATCTGACCCACCAGATTAACGAGTACGAGCGCCAGGATATAGGGGCCGAAGACCTCAAACACCTGGTCACCCGCCACGGGACCGGCTTGAACGCGGTCGACAATGAGGGCCATCACATAGGTATTGGCAAACGTCAGCAAAAAGATGTAGCCCGCCGACGAGAACACCGAGAGAAAGACGATCAGCGGCTGCGTGCGCGTGACGTCCCAAAAACGCTGCAGCGTGCGACGCACGGTGGAGCGTTTGAGCGGACTGGTGTTTCTCTGAGACATGGGCTTCCTTTCGCGTCTGATAGGGCGAAACGCCATTGTTGCACATTGGAGCACACTCCAGGCAAGCACGATGCGAAAAGCGCCCGCGCCGTGCTTGTGCAGGCGCCCCGCCGTCAGGTGCAGCTAGTCCTCGTCTTTTTGGCCTGCGAGCAGCTCCGCGGATGTGAGCCCCAAAATCTCGTCGGCCTCCTCGGCATCTTCCAGGGCGTCGATGTCCTTGAGCTTGCGCTCCATGACGTTGGTGCGCGTGGTGATGATGCCCTCGACCGTTTTGCCCGCGGTCTCGATCTGCTGCTGGGCGCGGCGCAGCGCCTTTTGATAGCGCGGCAGCTCGGCCTTGACAGCGGAGAGTACGCGCAGTACATCGTCGGTGCGTTTTTGCAGCTTAAACGTTTGGTAACTCATCTGCAGGCTGTTGAGAATGGCCGCCATGGTGCTGGGGCCGGCAACGTTGACGTGATAGTCGCGGCCCAGGGTCTCGATAAGCCCGGGGCGGCTGACGACCTCGGCGTACAGTCCTTCAAACGGCACGAACATGATGCCAAAGTTGGTCGTTGCCGGCACACTCAGGTACTTTTCGCAGATGTCCTTGGCTTCGCGCTTGACCATGGTGTCGAGCGTCTTGCGCGCAGCCGCCACGGTCTCCGCATCGCCCGACTCCTGCGCGTCGAGCAAGTGCTCGTACGCGTCGCCCGGGAATTTGGAGTCGATCGGCAGCAGCACGGGATCGCCCTCGTCCACCGGCAGCTTGACGGCAAACTCAACGCGCTCCGAGGCGCCGGGCTTGGTGGCGACGTTTTCCAAATACTGGTCGGGCGTAAGGATGTCCGCCAGAATTGCACCCAGCTGCACCTCGCCCAAAATACCACGCGCCTTCACGTTGCCCAGCACGCGCTTAAGGTCGCCCACGCCGGTGGCGATGGACTGCATGTCGCCCAGGCCCTTGTACACGGCCTCGAGCTGGTCGCTCACCTGCTTAAACGATGCCGACAGGCGATCGTTGAGCGTGCGGGAGAGTTTCTCGTCCACCGTCGCGCGCATCTGATCGAGTTGCACGTTGTTGTCTTTGCGGATAGCACCCAGCTGGGCATCGACCGTCTCGCGCACCTTGTCCAGGCGGTGCTCGATGCCCTCGCGGTTGGCACCGAGCTGTTGGGCCGTCTCGCGGCGAAGGTCATCCATCCGGTCACCAGCTTGCGAAAACTCACGTGCGATGGTCAGGTAACGTTGCTGCTCCACGGCCGCATCTGTCGTCTGCTGCTGCGCGATGGCATTGGCCGTGCGGCGAGTTTCGGCCAGCGCGACGTTCAGGGCATCGAGCGCGTTGTTGGCCTGCTCGAGTGCTGCCAGCGTTTCCGCGCTACTGTCGCCACGCTCCCGCAACTCGGCACGCAGGCTCTTGAGCTGGAGGGCGCAAGCCACAGCAACCCCCACCGCCACCAAGGCGATCACAACAAGCACAATATCAATAGCAGACATAAACTCCGCCCAACAAACCCAATCGAGCACCAATCAAAACCGCGATCAATCTTACCCCGCCACACACACGGATCACTCACTGCCTTGCAGACAAATTTCTCTTAGAGCCGCGGACGCTAAAACGCTAGCTCTCCCAGCCGGTGCGGATGGTTGTTATGACGTCGCCTAGGCGCTGGCCCAGGGCCGCTAGATGTTGGAGCACCTCGTTGGGCGATGCGCCGTTGAGGATGCACGTGAGGGCATACGACGCCAGAAAGATGACCGCAAGCCCCAGCGGGATGAGCACGATCATCGCCAATGTGCGCAGGCGCTGGCCCACGCGGCGACGACGCGCACGACGCTTGTCGAACGCGAGCTCCTGCGCATATGAATCTTGCTGTACGGAATAGGCCTCTGGTGCCGATTCGCCCGCAGGCGAAACCACAGGCGTGGCATTTTGCGCAGGGGGCTGGGCTGCCGCCCCCTGCATTTGCATCTCCATGAGTCGTTGCTGCTGACGCAGCATGCGCTCAGCTTGTTGCTGCGGAGTCTCAAGAAACAGATCCATGCTGGCCTCCAAAATCGGAGCATTCGACGCTTACGACCAGCATCCCGCACCGCCATGACCGCGACAACGCAATCGCCGGCAATAGCCACAAAGTTTCTTTTGCTCAAAAGCTGTCGAAAAGCTCAACAGCTCCCCTACCAGCACTTTCTCTGAGCTTTTTTCGTCAGCAATCTTTTGGCCTTCCACCCTTACGCCAACTGACCAAAATCTAACCAAAAGCTTGACGGAAATTGTGAAGACAGGGACCCCATACAAAAACGTGCCGCCCCAAAAGGGGCGGCACACAAACTTAGTTATCAGCTTTTC
>CAJMRZ010000047.1 GCA_905215945.1 uncultured bacterium
GCGGCGCCGTTGACGTGGTCGCGGGCATAGATCACGCCGTGCACGATTGCCAGACCGGCGGCATCTGCGGCGCGGGCGCAGGTGTCCTGGAAATCCTCGGCCTCGCGGGCGCGCAGCTGCTTAAGAACGTAGTCGGCGACGGCCATCTTGCCGGGAGGGTTGCCGATGCCGGTGCGGATGCGGCTGAAGTCGCGGCTGCCCATCTTGTCGATGATGGAACGCAGGCCGTTGTGACCGGCGTGGCCACCGCCCACCTTAACACGTACGTCGCCGGCGGGAATGTCGAGCTCGTCGTGGATTACGAGCAGCTCCTCGGCCTTGATCTTGTACTCGCGACAGAGCTTGGAGATGGGGCCGCCCGAGGTATTCATGTACGACTGCGGCTTGACCAGCACAATCTGGCGCTTGCCACCCTCTTCCTCAGCATCGTTGATATTGATGAGCGCGACCTCGGCGCCTGCTTGGTTTTTCCAGTACGTGACGCCGGCCTGACGGGCCAGCTCGTCGATTGCCTTAAAGCCGGCGTTGTGGCGGGTCTCGGCATACTCATCGCCAGGGTTGCCAAGTCCGGCAACCATGCGAATCTTAAGCGGCTGTGCAGCTGCCATGTTCATCCTTTCGTTGATTTGTCGCCTGCTATGGTGAGCGACCCTGTTGCCGCTGTCAAATGGAGGGCAATTGAGGTTATTTGAGGGCGTTTGGACGGCCGTCGAAATCGAGGTGGACAGTTAGTTCAGATACGTATAAGTTCTGAGGACTCGAATTGCTCAATTCAATGCCGATACGTTGTTTTGGAACTTTAGTTAGTCCATATGACGCTGTTTTGAAGTCTACCCCGCTTTCAAATAGGGCGAATGGTATAGAGATAGCTGCAAAACAGCCTAATTCAATGTGTCTATTTATACGTATTTGAACTAACTGTCCAGCCCTGTTCGACGGCGCACGGGTGATTCGCCGTTTAGACCGGCGCATGGCCGATTCCGGCCCGCAGAGCGTTGAGCCAAGCGGCCTGACGCTTGCGATAGCCCTTGATGCGATATCGGAATCGGACTCCTGCGAGTCGATGCATCGTTTGGGCGAAGGCTTCGAGTGCAACAAGGTCTTTCATTTGGTCGCGATTGATAACCAGGACGTGGATGCCCATTGCCTTGAGGCCATTATTTCGATTGCCATCGTGGATGCGAGCGTTTTGAAGCTCATGCCCAATTCCGTTGTATTCGTTGTCGACTCCGGCGGCCGGGCAATATAGGTCGCAGATGGCGTAAGGGATGCCGGAGGACATGTTAACCGCAAGAGTGTCGAAGTCGATTCGATAGTTGAGTAGCAGGCCTCCCATGGGCAGGCTGCAACATCCGAATCCGCCAAAGCGCATGGGCGCTCCGAGAACGGCTAACATTAGGGATTCGGCTGGGGATGCAGATCCGGGTCGGGCAAGCTTGACTGCCGTGCGAAACGAGGTGTATGAGCTACTTTTGGCGAAGCGCGCGACCGCCTCGAGATCTTCGATGGTCGTGGCGGGCTCGCATTTGTAGTGTGCCTGTTCGTAGCGGGTTTCGTTCTGCTGTTTGGCTGCCGACTGGCCGCCCAGGCAATCAAGATCGCCCGTCGCTGCGCAGCTATCGCCCTTGGGCCAGATGTCGTCATAGGCGATGGGGTAGGTTGCCTCGGGCGGAAGGGAGTAGGTTCCGAGCAGCTCCATAAGGAGCATCAAGGTTTTGGCGACCGATTCATTTTTAGAACAAAGCATGGCTGTCATGGCAGGAGACGTTGCGTAGATGTCGGCCTCGACGTGCATAATTGCACCTTCAGGAAGCGGAGCGGAGAGAATATGCTGAAGAAGTCGCTTGTCGGGGCGTCTGTTGTCTTCGTTTGAAACGAGAAGATCGAGTAGTTCGGAATCATCTTCATTCCAGGCGTCGAGTATCGAAAGTGCGCCAAAGTCTATCGCGTCATTATTGGGAATGCAGCTAGCCAAGGCCTGTGCTTGCTGTTCACTATCAACGGAGTCCCAGGGTAGGGCAGAGTACGCCCGTCGTGCGCGACGAATTGCGCGGAGGGCGGAGAAATGTGAAATCACGGTCGTCATAGCTATAACGTACTAAGTTGGCGGCAGAATGCGACCGCCATACCGTTCTTTTCGCTCAGCGGGGCGCTGTGCGCCATGAACGGCTGGGTGTTATGAAATCGATGGAATCGGTTGAGGGGATTGCAGGAAATTGAGCTCTGCCGCGAAGGTTGACGATAGCTACTGGACAGTTAGTTCAGATACGTATAAGGCGACGGGCATTCGAGGCGTTTCTAAGGGCCTTCGAGGGTGATTTGAGGGTAAATATGCGGCGGTCGTACTCGAAAGCGATGAGCTTTGGGCAGTATGGCGTTCGCCGGGGAGCTCAGAAGGCTCCGAACGGCCCTTTGGGGCTTTAAAAAATACGTATCTGAACCAATTGTCCAGGGAAGGTTGGCGAGGGATAGAAAAAGGGCCGGAAGCGAGCTTCCGACCCTTTAAAAGCATCAAAGATGATGCGATGCGCGTTGGACTACAGCGCGAAGTCGCCGCCGACGAGCGTGGAGACGGGCTCCTCGTGGTAAACGGCGGAGATGGCCTGAGCGAACTCCTCGGCGACCGAGATGGTCTTGATCTTGCCGCCGACCTCGACGGGAATGGCGTCGGTGACGAGGCACTCGACGATCGGGGCGTCGTTCAGACGCTCGATGGCCGGACCGGAGAAGATGCCGTGGGTGGCGCAGACGTAGATGTCGCCAGCGCCCATAGCCTTGAGCTCCTTGACGTTGGCGCACAGGGTGCCAGCGGTGTCGATCATGTCGTCGTTGATGATGCAGGTCTTGCCCTTGATGTCACCGATGATGCCCATGACCTCGGCGGCGTTGTGGCGCGGACGGCCCTTGTGGGCGATGGCCAGGTCGCAGCCGAGCATGTCGGACAGCTTCTTGGCGGCCTTGGCGCGGCCCACATCGGGGGAGACGACAACCAGGTTGTCGGTGTCGAAGTTCATGGCGTTGTAGTACTGGCCAAACAGCGGCAGTGCGGACAGGTGGTTGACCGGGATATCAAAGAAGCCCTGGATCTGACCCTGGTGCAGGTCGAGGGTGATGATGCGGTCGACGCCGGCGCGCTCGAGCAGGTTGGCGACGAGGCGGGCGGTGATGGGCTCGCGCGGGCCGGCCTTGCGGTCCTGGCGGGCATAGCCGTAGTGGGTGATGACGGCGGTGATGGAGCGGGCGGATGCGCGCTTGGCAGCGTCGGTGGCGATGAGCAGCTCCATGAGCATGTCGTTGACGTTGCCGCCGGCCACGGACTGAATCAGGAAGACGTCGGCGCCGCGGACGGTCTCGTCGTAGCGGGCGTAAATCTCACCGTTGGCGAACTGCTTTAGCGTAAGGCCCGAAAGCTCGACCCCAAGGTACTCAGCAATCTTCTGAGCGAGGGGACGGTTGGAGGAACCGGAATACACGCGGATGGACTTGCGCATATTCTCCGACTTCTCGGGATCATTAATCGGCATTACCCTTCTCCTTTATACATCGAATGCCATATAGATGCCTTGTTGCATTGTAACCGCGCGACGGGGCTTATTGAGTCTTGATAACGTCTTTACCGTCAACGGACACGAACCGACCACTCATCCGGTCGCGCAGGTCACGATAGAAAAAGGAGCCGTCCCCATGGGAACAGCTCCTTTTGTGCTTGGTAAAACGTTATGCCTCGTCGTCCTCGTGCAGGCGGCGGCGGTAATCGGCGGCCCAGCCCTCAATATTTACCTGACGGGCGCGGCCCAGGCCGAGCGCGTCTGCCGGGACCGGCTCGGTGATGACGGAGCCGGCGGCAACGAGCGCGCCGTCGCCGATCTGAGCGGGTGCGACCATCATGGTGTCGGAACCGATGAAGGCGTCCTTGCCGATGACGGTCTTGTGCTTGTGAACGCCGTCGTAGTTGCAGGTGATGGAGCCCGCGCCCACGTTAACGCCGGAGCCCATGGTGGTGTCGCCGATGTAGGACAGGTGCGGCACCTTGGAGCCCTCGCCGATCGTGGACTTCTTGATCTCCACGTGCGTGCCGGCCTTGGAACCGTCGAGCATGTGGGTGCCCGGGCGCAGGTAGGCGCGCGGGCCGCAGTCGACGCCGTTCTCGATGACGGCCTCGATGGCGATGGTCTCATCGATGGTGCAGCCGCTGCCGACGGTGGTGTCGGTGAGGCGGCTGTTGGGGCCGAGCTGGCACTCCTCGCCCACGGTGACGTGGCCGATCAGATGTGTCTGCGGCCACACGACGGTGTCGCGGCCGATAACGGCATCGGGGCCGATCCAGGCCTGCGTGGGATCGATGAAGGTAACGCCCTCGGCCATCCAGCGCTCGTTGATGCGGTCGCGCGCGATGGCGGTGAGCTGCGCGAGCTGGATGCGGCTGTTGACGCCCAGGCCGTCGCGGTAGTCATCGCAGTGGAAGATGGACACTGCCTGGCCGTGACCCTTGAGGATCTCGAGCATGTCGGGCAGGTAGTACTCGGACTGCGCGTTGTCGTTGCCGATCTCGTCAATGTGGGCGGCGAGCTGCGCGCCGTCGAAGGCGTAGCAGCCGGCGTTGCATTCGAGCAGCGTGGCGGCCTGCTCGGGCGTGCAGTCCTTCTGCTCGATGATGCGCTCAATCTGGCCGTCGGCGCCCAGCTTGATGCGGCCGTAGCCGAAAGGATCGGGCGGGGTCATGGTCATGACGGTGCAGGCGAGCTCGCCGGTAGCGACGGTCTGCGCGAACTTGGCGACGGTGTCGGCGGTGATGAGCGGCAAGTCGCCGTTGAGCACGACGACGGGGCCTTGCGTGATGCCGCAGGCCTCGAGCGCGACCTTCACGGCGTGACCGGTGCCCAGGCGCTCGGTCTGCTCAGCGCACTCGACCTTGGTGGCACTGTTGGCGTAGGCGCCGTCGATGAGGGCGCGCATCTCGTCGGCGTGGCTGCCGATGACGACCACGACGCGGTTGCAGCCGGCCTTGATGGTAGCGTCGACGATCCACTGGACCATGGGCTTGCCCAGGATCTTGTGCGAAACCTTGCAGTGGTTCGACTTCATGCGGGTGCCCTCGCCGGCAGCGAGGATAATTGCGGTTGCGTCCATGTGATCTCCTGTTACGTTATAGAGACGTGTGTTTGGAAACGATACACGGCGCAATATGATACCGCAGGCATATGTTGAGCGCGTAGCGATTGGTTTTCGGCGGTTGAGGCTTGCACCGCCGGCGTGGCGTTTGCGCTGCTTGCGTGCGGCGTTGGCGATGCCGCGGAGCTGTCGTTTGAGCGAGGGGACGGGGGTGCCCGTGGACAACATGCGAGAGGAGTTTGGCGGCGAGCCCGTCGCGGCGTTCTCGATGTCGCATCCGGCTGTGCCGGCCCTCTACATGGTGCTGACGCTGGGGCTCACCATGTTCTCGATGCAACCGGTGCTGATCGCGCTGTCGCTTGCGGGTGGGCTGGCGTACGGGCTTGCGACGCGCGGTGCTGCGCGCACGTTGGGGGCGCTTCGCTGGCAGCTGCCGGTGATTTTGATTATCGCGGTGCTCAATCCGCTGTTTAGTGCATCGGGCTCGACGGAGCTGTTTCGTATTGGCATGCGTGCGGTGTATCTAGAGAGCATGGTTTACGGCCTGTGCATGGGTGGGCTGTTTGTGGCGAGCGTGCTGTGGTTTGAGGCAGCGGCGTCGATGCTCGAATACGACAAGGTACTCGCGCTGCTGGGCAATGCCGCACCGGTGATTGCGCTTATGATCTCGATGTGCATGCGGCTTATCCCGCAGTTTTTGCGCCGCGGCCGCACGGTGCTGGCGGTGCAAGATGCGATTGACGTGCCGGGCCGCGCGCCGGCCGACCCCGTGCGCTCGCGCCTGCGGGCATCGAGTGTGTTGATGGGCTGGGGCATGGAAGATTCACTGGAGCGCGCGGACGCGATGCGCTCGCGCGGGTGGGGTGCCGCGACGCGTCGTACGACGTATGCGCGGTATCGACTGGGGCGCGGCGATGTTGCTGCGCTGGTTGGGCTTGCACTGTTTGGCGTGGTCACGGTGACAGTGGCGTGGACCGCGACGACGCAGTATTCGTTTTATCCGCAGCTCTCGGTGCCGGCGCCGTGGCCGGGCTATGTCGTATATGCGGCCTGGATGGCGCTGCCCTGCGTGCTGTACGCGATTGACGAGAAGAGGTTTGGCTGATGGCTCGGTTGGATAGCTGCTCGGTAACGGGCGTGGCGTGCGGCTCTGATGTACCCGCGATTGAGGTACGGGGCCTGAGCTTTACCTACCCCGGGGCTGAGGCGCTGGTGCTCGACGGGCTCGACTGGTCTGTCCCCCAAGGTGCGTTTGCACTGCTCGTTGGCGGTACCGGGTCGGGCAAGTCGACGCTGCTCTCGCTGCTCAAGCCCGAGATTTCGCCGACGGGTGAATGCGCTGGCGAGCTGTTCGTGCTGGGCGAGAGCGTTGCCGACATGGATGTCCGGGCGTCCGCGGAGCGTGTGGGCTATGTGTTTCAGGACCCCGAGAACCAGATCGTGTGCGAAACCGTGTGGCACGAGATGGCGTTTGGCCTGGAAAACTTAGGCATGTCGCGCGACGAGATGCGCCGCCGCGTAGCCGAGACCAGCTATTTCTTTGGGTTGGAGGACTGGCTCCACCGCGATACCGATACGCTTTCGGGCGGACGCAAACAGCTGCTGTCGCTGGCGGCTGTGCTGGCGTTGCGCCCGCGCGTGCTGCTGCTCGACGAGCCCACGTCCCAACTGGATCCCGTTGCCGAGAAGAGTTTTCTGCATGCGCTGTTTCGCGTGAATCGCGAGTTGGGCTGCACGGTTGTTGTGGCAACGCACCAGCCGCGCCCGATGCTCGAATACGCGACGTACGCGTACCGGATCGAGGGCGGACGCGTGTGCGAGGTGGCTGACATTGCCTCCCTGGGGCACCGTGAAGAGCTGTTTTCTGACGAGGTGTCGGGGTGGGGTGCCTCGCGGCGTGCAAAAAACGGAGTTTTCAGCAGCGCCAGCGGCCAGCTGGGCTCTTTGGACCCGCGCGGGGGCGCTCCGGGTGCAAAAAAAAGGCTGAAATCGGACAAATCGGGTGAATTTGAGGCGCAAATACTGCCGCAAGACGACTCGGGGGCGCCATCGCGCGCCGGTGGATGCCGAATACTCCCAAAAATGCACGCTGGGCCGGCTACCACCCTGGCAGGGAGCTGGTTTCGCTACGATCGGGCGTCCGGCTGGGTGCTGCGCGGGCTCGATGCGGCGTTCTCGGCTGGCGCGGTGCATGCGGTTGTTGGCGGTAACGGCTGCGGCAAGTCGACAATGCTTTCGGTGCTGGCCAAGACGGTCAAGTTACAGCGTGGGCATATGGAGCGCGGGGCGGCCTCGGCAGCGCTGCTGCCTCAGAATCCCAAGGCGTTGCTGGTTGCCGAGACGGTGCGCGACGAGCTGATGGAATGGGCTTCGACCTGCGGATATGACGAGGCTGCGGCGCGGGAGCGCGCGGCGAGCCTGGGGCTGTCGGGCTTGGATGGGTGCCACCCGTACGATCTTTCGGGCGGGCAGCGTCAACTGCTTGCGTTGGCAAAGCTGCTGCTGATCGGCCCCGAGCTGCTATTGCTCGATGAGCCCACCAAGGGTCTAGACCTGGCCAGCCGCCGCATCATCGCTCGCGCTCTGCGTGACCATGCGAAGTCTGGCGGCACCGTCATCATGGCCACGCACGATCTGGATTTTGCCGAGCAGGTTGCCGATGACATTGCCATGATGTTCGACGGTGAGATTGCCTGCATGGAGCCGCCGACCGACTTTTTTGCCGACAACGTGTTCTACAGGGCGTGATGGGATGACGGATTATCGCGTCTCGCGCCTACTAGCAAAACTGGAGATCCCGCTGCTGCTGGCGGTGCCGGCGGTAATGGCCGCGGCGTTGCTGGCGGGCGTTGAGCAGGCGGCGCTTGCCATGCTTGTCGTGGTGGCGCTGGTGCTTGCGTTGTTCTTTGCGGGCTACGAGGCGTCGCGACCGGGCCTGCGCCAGATTATGCCAACGCTGGTTTTGGCGGCGTTGGCCGCGGCGGGGCGCATCTTGTTTGGCCCCATTCCCGACTTTAAACCTGTGAGTGCCATCGCCATTATCGCCGGGGCGACGCTCGGTCGTCGTAACGGCTTTATGGTCGGTGCGCTGGCGGCGCTGACCAGCAACTTCTTTTTTGGACAGGGCATGTGGACGCCATGGCAGATGTATGCCTGGGGCCTGGTTGGCTATGTTGGCGGCGCGCTGGCGCATGCGGGCGCGTTCGACCGTGCGGATGGAACCGTGCGCATGCCGGCGCTGACGGCGTACGGCTTTGCATCGGGCCTGCTCTACGGCGTGGTGATCAACGCCTACGACATCATCGGTTTTGTGCAGCCGCTCACGTGGGCGGGCGCCGTGGCGCGTCTTGCCACGGCGGTGCCGTTCGACATTACGCACGGCCTTGCGACCTGCGTGTTCTTGGCCGCCCTGTACAAGCCCTGGTGTCGACGGATCAACCGCGTCGTCGTGAAGTACGGACTGTAGGGCTGGTTGCGTTCCCTTACGAACTTGCGGTGGAATAGTTCTCGTTTTTGG
>CAJMRZ010000048.1 GCA_905215945.1 uncultured bacterium
TATAAGCGTATCACCTTGGGGAAGGGCGCGTGCTCAAGACCGCATGGCCTGTGCCTTGCGCTTCGTCCAGAGCGTATCACCTTGGGGAAGGGCGCGTGCTCAAGACTTGTGAGATGGCAATAATTGGATTGCTGTTTAGCGTATCACCTTGGGGAAGGGCGCGTGCTCAAGACCCACACCAAGGAGAGCGGTTGGCTCGATTAAGCGTATCACCTTGGGGAAGGGCGCGTGCTCAAGACTGGAACCTCGACCACATCGACGTGTTCACCAGCGTATCACCTTGGGGAAGGGCGCGTGCTCAAGACCTACCATTCGACAGACTGGGAGCACGCCCGAGCGTATCACCTTGGGGAAGGGGGTCCTCAATCGAGCAAAAGGGCCCCGTACGTCAAAATGGGAGCGTACGGGGCGAGCGGTTACTTTATTTGATGGGAGATTCGCGGATAACAACAGGCGATAGGTCGTTGTTTAGTTGTCCAACGGTGGGGCAGCTTAGGTTCAATCTAGTAAGCCTGTCAGTAAAAGACCAGTTGGCACTATTGATGTTGTAGCCGCTAAATCGTCCGATGAAATCGCCGATTTGCACCAGATCATCAAAGTATATTTCCAATGGTGGCTTCGCCATGGCGCTTTTCGGAACAGGCTTCCAGGCTTTTCGACCAGTGTGGGCCTTCGCAATTCTAGGCACATACGTCCCATCCTTAAGTGCAGGAATATCCGCCTTATAGACGGGGTCTGCGTACCAAGCGCCCTGCCCCTTCTTGGCCTCCGGGTCATGCCAGAGCCTCAGGCACAACATCTCGCTCACCTTGATGACCGACTTCTCGTCTGCCGATACAACGGCGTTGCCCATGACAATGTCTTTGTCGGAGCCCGCTTTGCGAGCGAGGTCTTTACCCTGTGCGTTGACGCCGGCATAACGATAGACCGTCTGCTCAAACAGCTCGCCCTTTCCCTTGCGCGGAACAAAGCGTGTGGGTACGACGAAATCGTGCGCCGCACGTACTTCGTTCGCAAAGGTCTCCCAGGGCATAACACTTTCGAGGGCCTTCATTATGGCATCGTGACGCTGAATCTCGTTCATACCTCTGGTTATGCTCCAGTGTGTCTCTTGGTTGAGCCGAGCGGTTTTAATCACGAGGCTTCGACTGCATGCTGCAATCACACAAGCATCGGTGGCATGGTGACGATCGTCCGAGCGATCCTTTTCGCCATTCGACCCAAAGTTTAGCCCCCACCTGCGACGCAGCCATGCGGTCGCTCTGCCAGTGGTAGGAACAACATGTGCCTTTGCGCCATCATCGGGGAACTGCAGGCAGTCTGCGAGATAGGCACATACCTCTCGTGACATATAGGCAGTATCGGTAAAGCTTCGAGCTAAGAAATCGCCCTCTTTGGCATCAAGATCTTTCTCCAACAAGAAGTTCTTTTTGCGACGGCTGAGTTTCTGATTTTCTTGAACGCGACGCTCAAAAGCATCCCATGAAGGCGCACCGTCGTGGGACATCCATTCGTAAGGCGTCTGTTCGCGTTTGTCCTGATTGCTTTTGGCGAGGACTAGGACTTTGTTGTTGCGCGAGTTTTCTCCTGTGCGAGAGAACGGCAGGATATGGTCGATCTGCGTGTAGGTGTCGTCGCTAATTAGGCGATCGACTTCGATTTTAGCGCCCGTGTAAAGGTCGAAGCATTCCTGCTCTTCCCACAGGCGGTACTTCTCTATCTGTTTGCCTGTGACCTCATCTGCCGTGCAGCCACGCAGTTCAGCAATTTGTCCGGCAATGCGCTCACGATTTTTCTCATTCTTCTTATTGGCCTTGGCAATCTCGTCTTTTGCGCGCTGAGGCAACCTGAGCTCTCGATCAAGCTCAACGTGGATTTCGTTTGGCACGCCCCACTTGCGGCAGATGGCGTTGACCACTTTTCGCATTTGCGACATGGAGCGAATGACGACCGGGTTGTTATTGGTTCGACCGGTGCGTTCAGCCCAGAGCTCATAGGGCATCAGGCGATCGGAGCGCTCGAGCTGGGCGCCAGCGATGCGAAGTCCCAGCAGGCCGCAGTCATTTTCGGCCTGCGTAAGGTTGAGGACCTCGGGCTCCTCGAGGCAATCGAGCAGCATGTCGAGTGCTTTTTTTGAACGGTTGCCATAGCCGTTAAGAGCTTTGGATGAATAGGGAAGCCTACAAAGCGCCTCGATTTCCGCTTCCGAAAGCGGCAGCCCCTGAAGCCTCTCCTGAAGTACGGGGAGAGCTGAAGAGTATGCCACCGCCTCCATAACGGCATCGGCGAGATCACGGTCATCGCGCAAACGCTGCAGGAGAATGGGGTTGGCTGCATTGAGGGTATTGCGGAGCACGCGCCATCCCTTGGGCTTGTACACCTCGCGTGTTTTTTCGTCGGCGGCTGGAACTCCCTTAAAGTAATCGCCGGAACTAAGGTCGAGCGCTTTTCTGAGGGCGCCGAATTTAACAGCACAATCTTTGTTGCCTCGAATTGGCTCGCACGAGAACAGGATTGCAATGCACTCATCGCGCTCCGTAGCGCTCAGGGCGCGAGAGGTCCCGTCATCGTGGATGATGGTGATGTTGCCGAGTGCCCCATAGGCTGAAACGAGTTCGCTCGTAAGCGTGCAGCGTGCGGCTCGTTTTTCTGTTGGGAAGTATAAGCAGTGTCCGACGAGGTCGTACGTGCGGCGGTCGAAGTCTTTGCGCGAACGCTCCCAATCGCAAACCTCGATATACGCGGCCTCAAGTTCCGGCGAAGCGTATTTGGAGCCAAAGGAGCGTTGAGCATCAAATAGGATATGAGTTTCTTCGATAAGCTGGGCGTGCGTTACACACTTGTCGTAATTGCCGCCGCGATTGCGACTTTGAGGTTGCTGAGCGAGCCATTCGCCAACGGTGCGGCACGAGGCCTCCGCAATTGCCTCCTTGTTGGCCGCAAGGGCAGATAGAACCTTGCCGCCTTCGCTTGATTTATCCTGATTGCCTTCTCCGTGGGGGATGTATCCACGGCGCTTGCAGAGGGAGTAAAGGACTAGCGCCCACTCGCGATCGCTGAGCAGGCGGTCAAGACCATCAACACGAAGCTTGAGCGGCTGCTTGTCGCCTTTTGTGGTGTGGAAGTACTCTTTGGTGGCGTCTTGGGGGATGAGGCCATGAGCCTTGAAGACTTGGAGACAGTGCTTCAAGCGCGCCTGGGTACGGTCAATGTTTCGACGGGTAGAGCGGAAGCCCCTGCGAATAACCGCAAGACTTTGGCCCGTTTTAGGATGAGTTGGAGAGTCAAATAATCTGACGCCCAAATCCAGGATTTCATGATTAGCTGTGTCGATAAGTGCGAATCCGCAGCTTGCAATACCTGGATCCATGCCAAGCACAAGATGCCTGGGAAGTCCGAGCTTCCCAATTTCGCGATTGATGGTGATCTCCATGGAGCATCCCTCTCTAATAAGAACTCTAGAGAACAGTACCATCGCGTGAGGACATGGGCCGAGCTTGTTAGCCGAGTGGTCATTTTGTTAGGCAAACGGAAACGATTTATACAGCCTTACATATCGGTTTCCGGATGATGCTGTTTGTTGAAATTGAAACCCGGCTGAATCCCGCCCTGAGATTGAATGGCGGGGCGGCGCTCCACGCTATTCAGCGCGCTTGATAGGATGACGAACCACAGTCTTAAGTTTCTCCGGCGCACACTTGCGTGGATCGGAGAGATAGATTTCGTGATGTAAACGGGTGTCTGAGAAGTCGGGGACATAGCCCTGCTCGGTCGTGTATTCATGCATGGCGTTTACGGTCGCCGGTTCGTTGTTGTAGGGCCCGGTGTGCATGCATTGAACGCAGAGACCCTCGTCAACTTTAAGCAGTTCGACGGCGGAAAAGTCCAGTTTCTTTTTGGTCGTGGCTTCCGCGACCGCCCAGTCAAAGTCATCTCGGGTGACGAAATCGGGTAGGCGGATGCACGAGATATAGTTGAAATCGTCCTTGCGTACATAATCGATGTCGCCGCTCGGGGAGTCTTGCCACCAGAAACCCTCGAGCGGAGGTACCACAAAGTCGAAATAGCCCTCGATACTCCTTGAGCCTTTCTTCGACATCTTGACGGTATAGGCGATGCCGTAAAGCAGCGGCAGGGCGTTTTGATACTCGCCACCTTCGGTATTTGGGTCGCCCTTTCCGCGAACGGCAACGTAGCTCATAGGCGGGACAGTTACGATACTCGGCTTGCTCGCAGGCCTGTAGAGCTCCTTGCATTCCTTCTTAAAGTCGAACGCCATGTTGGCCGCCTTTCTGCGTATTGGCCTGCTTAGATAGCTGAATCATATCATAGAAACGAACAGCTGTTCGAATGATTTGGCTGACAGATTGAGATGCGTGCGTTGTGTTTGGCGGTCGGCCTGACCCAATCGATGATTTCTCTGCCTCCCCGGCGCCTCATCTATAGCTGCCGTTTCCCCATATAAAACCTGCCAAAATGAACCTGTCCCTTTTTGGTCGGTGCGAAATGGGTAATACTAAAGAGTTATCCGACCAGATGGGAACCGATCGATGGCCTATATCGAATTCAAAGACGTCATCAAAGCATACGGCGAGGGCGATGCCCGCATCCACGCTCTCGACGGCGCGAGCTTTACGGTCGAGCGCGGCGAGCTCGCCATCATTCTGGGTGCTTCGGGTGCCGGCAAGACCACGGCGCTCAACATTCTGGGCGGCATGGATACGGCGACCTCCGGCACCGTGACGGTGGACGGGCGCGACGTGAGCTCCGCCAACGAGGCTCAGCTCGTGGACATGAGCGCAACATTGTCCGCCCTGTCAGTGGATGAGATCATCGCCCGCCTCGGTGCGCAGAGCACCTGCGACGCCGGCCTGACCCAGGATCCGTGGCACTTCGACACCACCAAGCCCAGCTACGGGCCGGGCGCGTCCATGCTCGACAAGCTGCCGCACAACGCGCCTCGCCAGCAGGTGCTGCCGGAGGAGTACCGCAACGCCTCCGACGAGGAGCTGCAGGAGCGCATTCGCTCGGCCAAGTCCCGTCTCGGCGGCAAGCTACTGATTCTGGGGCATTTCTACCAGCGTGACGAGATCATCTGCCACGCCGATTACGTGGGCGACTCGTTCCAGCTGGCCAAGAACGCCACGCAGTGCCCGGACGCCGACCACATCGTGTTCTGCGGCGTGCATTTCATGGCCGAGACCGCCGACATCCTCTCCACGCCGGAGCAGACCGTGACGCTGCCGAACCTCTCCGCCGGCTGCTCGATGGCCGATATGGCCAACATCGACCAGGTCGAGGAGGCCTGGAGCCAGCTCGGCGAGATCTGCGGCACCAAGCCCGACGCGGACGGCAGGCAGCAGATCATCCCGGTCACCTACATGAACTCGTCCGCGGCCTTGAAGGCGTTCTGCGGACGCAACGGCGGCATCGTGTGCACCTCGTCCAACGCGCACGCCGTGCTCGAATGGGCGTTCGCGCGCGGCAAGCGCGTACTGTTCTTCCCCGACCAGCATCTGGGCCGCAACACCGCCCGCGCGATGGGCATTCCGCTGAGCGAGATGCCGCTGTGGGACCCGTACAAGGCGCAGGGCGGCGCGACCGACCCGTCCGACTACGACAAGGCCAAGATGATCCTGTGGAAGGGCTTCTGCTCGGTGCACCAGCGCTTCACCGTCGAACAGATCGAGAAGGCGCGCGCCGTGTTCCCGGGCGTCAAGGTGATCGTGCACCCGGAGTGCTCGATGCAGGTCGTGGACGCGGCCGACGGCACCGGCTCCACCGCGTACATCGTCAAGGAGATCGCCAACGCGCCGGCCGGATCGGCCATCGCCGTGGGCACCGAGATCAACCTCGTGAACCGCCTGGCCGCGCAGTACCCCGACAAGACCGTGTTCTGCCTGGATCCTGTGGTCTGCCCGTGCTCCACGATGTACCGCATCCACCCGGCGTACCTCGCCTGGGCGCTGGAGAACATAGAACAGGGCAACATCGTCAACCGCATCACCGTGGACGACGACACCGCACGCGAGGCAAAGGTGGCTCTGGAGCGCATGCTCCAGGTGCACCCGTGATCGCAAGCTCCCGTCAACGGGAGCGCATCAACAATATTGAGGAAGCAGCACAATGAGCAACGCTGAAATCGTCGTAGTCGGCGCGGGCGTCGCGGGCCTTTCCGCGGCGCTGGCGGTGGCCGATGCCGGCCAGGACGTGACGCTGGTCACCAAGGCCGACCTGGTGGAATCCAACACCTACCATGCGCAGGGCGGCATCGCCGCGGCGGTCTTCGCCGACGACGACCCGAAACTGCACGCGGCCGACACGATGGCCGCGGGGCATGGTCTGTGCGAGCCCCGTGCCGTGGAGATACTGACCCGCGAGGGCGCCGACCGTGTGCGGCAGTTCGCCGCCGCGGGCGTGCATTTCGATCGTGACGCGCAAGGCCACATGCTGCGTGGCCTCGAAGCCGCGCATTCGCGGGCCCGTGTCGTGCACGCCGGGGGAGACGCCACCGGCAAGGTGGTCGAACTGGACGTGTCCGCCATGGTGCGGGCCAATCCGCTCATCCACATTATCGAGCATGCGTTCCTTGAGGATTTGATTGTGCGCGACGGCGCCATCGCCGGCGTGCGGCTGCTCGTCAGGGGCGGCGAGACATTCCGCAGCGCCGACATGGCCGCTTCACGCGTCATCCTCGCCACCGGTGGCGCCGGACGTCTCTACCCGTACACCACCAATCCGGCCGTCGCCACCGCGGACGGTCTGGCGGCCGCATGGCGTGCCGGCGCACAGGTCGCCGACGTGGAGTTCTACCAGTTCCACCCCACCGCGATGGCCGTGGGCGAGCACTTCCTCGTTTCCGAGGCGGTACGCGGCGAGGGCGCGGTGCTGCTCGACGAACACGGCGAACGGTACATGACCCGTGTCGACGAGCGCGCCGAACTCGCGCCGCGCGACGTGGTGGCCCGCGAGAACTTCCGCGTCATGCAGGCGCAGGGCGGCAAGCCCGTGATGCTCGACGTCTCTCCGATGCGCCGCGAGAACCCGGATCTGGCCGAGTTCCTGCGTCACCGGTTCCCGACCATCGACGCCTATACGCGTTCTCTCGGCTTCGACTGGAGCAAGGAGCCGATTCCGGTCGCGCCCGCCGCGCACTACTACATGGGCGGCATCCGCACCGATCTGGAAGGCCGCGCGAGCATCCCCGGCCTGTATGCGGCCGGCGAATGCGCCCGCACCGGCGTGATGGGATCCAACCGGCTCGCGTCGAACTCGCTGCTTGAAGGACTGGTGTACGGTCGTCGCGCCGGACTCGCCGCCGTGAACGATCCGGCCGGTTCCGTGTGGAACCCGGTCTGGTTCTCCAACTCGGCCACCGGCCTCATCGTCAGCGACACGCCGGTCGAGCTGAGCATGCCGGCCCCCGATGAGCGTGCCTGGGCCAATGGCCGGCCTGCCATCTGGGATCGCACCCGCATCCAGAACACGATGTGGGCCGGCGTGGGCGTGTTGCGCGACGGCGACGGCCTGCGCCAGGCCATCGACCAGCTCGGCACCGGCCTGGCGTTGGCCGATGCCGACGCGACGGAACCCGCTGCCACGGCCTGTGAGCCTGACCCGATCACCCGCCTGGAAAACCGCAACCTGCTCACCGTCGGCTACGTCGAGGCCAACGCCGCGCTGCGCCGCACCGAGTCGCGCGGCGCCCACGCCCGCACCGACTATCCCGAGTCATGCGACGAGTGGGCCCAATCCATCGCCTACATCAACGCCTAGCGCTGTTTGCTCACTTGTCGGTTGGCGCCGGAATGGAGGAATTGGCACGCCGATAGCTTCCACAACCACTCCTACGCTTCACGGGGGCTCCCGCGAAGCGGGCGGGGTGATCGGACGACGGTCTCGGTACCCTGACCCGATGCATTGCGATTAATCCCGCAAGAACGACAGCAGTCCATATCAAGAAAGACCCGATCATGCTTACGCAACACATCATCCGCACCGCCGTCGAGGCGGCGCTCGCCGAAGACGCGCCCTACGGCGACATCACCTGCGAGACCACAATCCCCGCGGACGAAACCGGCTCGGCGCACCTCACCGCACGCGAGAGAGGCGTGATGAGCGGCATCGCCGTGTTCACGGCCGCCTTCACGGCGCAAAATCCCGGTATCGGCGTCTCGCCCATGATCGCGGACGGGGAGCGATTCCAGCGCGGCCAGGTCCTCGCCACCGTGGAAGGTCCGGTACGTGACCTGCTCGCCGCCGAACGCATCGCCCTCAACTTCACCCAGCGCATGAGCGGCATCGCCACCATGACCGCCTCCTTCGTGGACGCGGTCAACGCCATCTACGATGACGGACATGACGGGACCGTCACCCGGCCGCATCGCTACGAGCGCACTCGCATCGTCGACACGCGCAAAACCACCCCCGGCCTGCGCCCGTTCGAGAAATACGCCGTGGTCTGCGGCGGAGGCCACAACCACCGTTACGGGCTGTCCGACGCGGTGATGATGAAGGACAATCATCTGGCGGCGCTCGCCGCACGCGGCATCGACCTGACCGGCGCGATCCGCCACGTGCGCGAACAGGT
>CAJMRZ010000049.1 GCA_905215945.1 uncultured bacterium
CAATGGCCAGCTTGTAATTAAAGTGGATATCCGCAACGATCGGCACCGGAGACTCGGCACAGATGGTGCGGAAACCCTCAAGCGCGGCCTCGGTGGGCACGCTCACGCGCACGATATCGCAGCCAGCCTGCGCCAACGCGCACACTTGCGCAAGCGTTGCCTGGGCGTCAGCGGTATCGGTGCAGGTCATGGATTGGACCACCACCGGCGCGCCGCCACCGATCTGCACACCGCCCACATGCACGGGGCGCGTCAACTCGCGCGGCAAAGGATGGGTTAAAGACAATCCAAACACTCCCCTACAAAATAAATCGAAGGACGTCGGAACGAAGCATATAGACAAATAGCAGTGCAAAGAGCGCGATGCCAACATAGCTCACAATCGTCTGCACCTTGAGTGGCAGCTCGCGACCCGCAAACTTTTGAATGATCTCGATGACCAGCTTGCCGCCATCGAGTGGTGGGATGGGCAACAGGTTCATAAAGCCAAGCGAGAACGAAATGAGGGCGGCAAACGAAAGGAACGTGGCAGGGCCGGCAGCAGCAGCCTGTGAGGACATAACGCTAATGCCCACGATCGAAGAAGACTGATCGAGAATCTCCATCGTATGCTGCGGCTGGAGCAGGCGCATCACGCCCTCCGCGGTCTGCACAACATAGGAGAATGACAGACGCGCCGAGGTGATGGGGTCCAAACGGACTACCTGCGTAGAGGCATACACACCTAGGCGCTCGTCCTCTTTGAGCGCAACCGAGGTCGAATGCTGCTTGCCGTCGCGCTCATACTCAATGGCGATATCGTCCTTACCGGCGGCCTTGCCGATGGCATCGTAAACGTCCATCCAGGTAGCGCACGATACTCCGTCAACCGAAAGGATCGCGTCGCCGCCCTCGATACCCGCCTTGGCGGCAATAGACCCCTCGTCAACCTGACCGATCACGTTGGTATCCATCGGCACGGTGACACCCGCAATAGAGTAGATGCTCATAAGCAGCAAAAAGCCCGTCAGGATATTGACGAGAATGCCCGCGAGCAGCATAAAGGCGCGCTTGAGAAAACCCTGGCCCAGATAGGTATGCGAACGCTCTTGCGCAAGGAACTCGGCTTCGCCGCACGGCAGCTCCCACACATCGCCCTCGGCAGTCGCATGCTCTCGATCGAACCGGCGGCCGTCAAAGGTGGTGTAACCCGCCGCGTCTCGCGGCAGCGTCTGATACCTGGTGGGATAGTAGCTCGGCGAGGGCTTCTCCCCTTCCTCATACCAAGGCGCGATAGAGCCCCAACCCAAGAGCAAGGCGCATGCCTCGAGCACAACCTCCTCGGATAGCTCGAGCTCGACAGCAAGGTCGGCCACGGTCACGCGACCATGACGGTAGATAGCCGCGAGCACGCGATCGGCGCACGAGACGTCGGTCGGATCCATACCGCAGATGGCAGCGTAGCCACCCAGCAGCAGCGGGGTCACGCCAAACTTGGTTCCAATGCGACGTGACGTGTAATGGATGTCAAAGCGGCACGGCAAGCCCAAAAAGAACTCGGTCACACGGACGCCGCAGGCACGCGCCGCCAAAAAGTGGCCGCCCTCGTGCAAAAACACGAGGACGGAAAGCATCAGCAGGCCCCAAAAGACCGATGAGAGAACGCTCAGAACAGTATCCATAAAACGAAAAAGCAATCCTTATGGGTTAGGAACGGGTTGCGGCGAGCACCTGCGCAGCTTTTTCACGCGCCCACGCATCGATGTCGCGAAGCTGCTCAAACGAATCGACCGCCTGCATATCGTGGGCATCCATGCAGGATTCCACAATGCGATCGATATCGGTAAAGCTGCAGCCATCGTGCAGGAAGGCATCGACGGCGACCTCGTTGGCGGCATTGAGCACGCACGGCATGGTGCCACCCGTCTTGCCGGCACGTTCGGCCAGTGCCAGACAGCGGAAGGTATCCATGTCGGCAGCATCAAACGTGAGCTGCCCCAGCTCGCGGAAATCGATACGAGGCGCCGGGGTATCCCAACGCTCGGGATACGAGAACGCGAACTGGATGGGAATACGCATGTCGGAAGCACCGAGATGCGCCATCACGGAGCCGTCGGCAAACTCGACCATAGAGTGAATCTTGGACTGACGCTGCACGACCACGTTAATGAAATCGAGGTCGCAGTTAAAAAGATGCATGGCCTCAATGCGCTCTAGGCCCTTGTTCATGAGGGTGGCGGAGTCGATGGTGATCTTGGCACCCATGGCCCACGTGGGATGTGCGAGGGCATCGGCACGCGTCACGCGATTGAGCTCGTCGCGCGTGCGGCCAAAGAACGGACCGCCCGAGCAGGTAAGCCAAATACAATGAGCCTCGCGCGGGTCCTCCCCCAGATAGCACTGGTAGATGGCGGAGTGCTCAGAGTCGACTGGAATAAGCTGGCCCGGTTGTGCCAACGGCATAAGCAAGTCGCCACCGACGACGAGGGACTCCTTGTTGGCAAGGGCAAGGCGCTTATTAGAGGTCAAGGCCGCATGGCTCGCCTCGAGACCGGCGGCACCCACAATAGCGACAAGCACGCAGTCGACATCGTCGCGACGCGCGAGCTCGCAAACCGCCTGCGCGCCAACGCCGAGCTTCGTTCCCTCGGGCAACTCCTGCAGCACGGCGTCATCGCCGTGAGCGACATCGGCCACGGCAACCGCCGGAACCGAGAACTCGCGGGCAGCGGCAACGAGCTCAGAGGTGCTGGAATTAACGGACAGCGCCGTCACCTGCAGGCGATCGGCATGCTGGCGGCACACATCGAGCGCCTGGGTGCCGATAGAGCCCGTACAACCCAGGATGGCAACACGGAGACGTCCATCGGGGCCATACGTCGTCTGGAAGGACATTACAGCACGCCTCCGATCATCAAAAGCAGCTGCGCGGTAATGCAGCCAAAGATAAGCGAATCGCTACGATCGAGCATGCCGCCGTGGCCCGGGATAAGGTTGCCGGAATCCTTGACGCCCACGCCACGCTTGATGCGCGACTCGATAAGGTCGCCGATAACGCCCAAAATGGACACGACCACGCCGCACAGCAGCGCATAGGGCAGGCTGAGCTTGTAGAAGTGCGTCGCCCACAGGATGAGCCAAATCAAAACCGAGCCCAGGATGCCGCCGACAAACCCCTCCCAGCTCTTTTTGGGAGAGATCTTGGGAACCATCTTGTGCTTGCCGATACGACTGCCCACGATGTAGGCAAACGAATCGGAGACCCAAAGGGACGCGCAAACGCCCACCGAAAGCAGGGCGCCGGCAAAACCGGGCACGGCATCGCGCAGCAGCACGATAGCCGACAGCATAAAGCCAGTGTAGATGGGACCCATGAGCGTCACGGCCACATCAGAGATGCGGGTACGCGGCGACCAAACATACCAAATGCCCACAGCGAGCATCAGGGCAAAAAGCAGGGCATTCAGCAACATCGAATCGCCCAACGCCGACAGCGGAAAGAGTACGGCGGCAGCGATACCCATGCGCTCGTTAGCCATCTTGCCATCGAGCCTTGTCATACGGAAAAACTCATAGCAGCACAGACCGCTCATGACAGAAACAAAGATGGCCGTGGGCACAATACCCAAAACCAGGCACAGGATAAAGACAACGGCATAGACGATACCGGCGGCGGCACGGGGAATAAAGCCCGCAAGCCGGTGCCGCTCTTTGCTGCAGGTGCTCCCGCAGCGGCAGCCTTACGCGCAGGCGCCGCGGAAACTGGCGTCTTGGGAGCAGATGCCTTGGGACGATCGGACACGATTAAGCCTCCTCGGTCTTGCTCAGTCCACCAAACCTACGGTCACGGCCCTGATAGGCCAAAATGGCGTCGACAAGGCCCCAACGATCAAAGTCGGGCCAATAGGTATCGGTGACGTAGAATTCGGAATAAGCCACCTGCCACAGCAGATAGTTCGAAAGGCGCAGCTCACCAGAAGTGCGAATCACAAGCTCAGGATCGGGAAGGCCAGCGGTATAGAGGTGGGAAGCCACCATGTCGTCATCAATTGCGCCAGGATCGATCTTACCGGCGGCAGCGTCGAGTGCGATCTGACGGACAGCGCGGGTAATCTCGGCACGCGCGCCGTAGTTGACGGCAAGCGCCAGCGTCATGCCGGTGTGATTGGCGCACTCGGCAAGACCTCGCTCAAAGACATCGCGGGTCTTCTTAGGCAGTGCGGAAATATCGCCCAAAAAGACAACGCGAACGTTTTCGCGCTTAAGCAGCGGCAACTCATCGATAAACGTCTTGGCAAACAGGTGCATCAGAACGTTGACTTCGTGCTGCGGGCGGTTCCAGTTTTCGGTAGAAAACGCATAGGCCGAAAGCACGTCGACGCCCAGACGCACGCAGGCGGTAATAATCTCACGAAGGGAGACGATACCCGCCTTGTGGCCCTCGGTGCGCGCAAGACCGCGCGACGTGGCCCAACGACCGTTGCCATCCATGATGCACGAGATATGGTGCGGAATGTTATTGAGGTCAAGGTCGGAAAAACCGACGCCCGCAGGGGCGTCGGCAAAGTACTCGACCAGTTTATGCTCGTCGTATTGCACCTTAGATCTCCATGACCTCGGCTTCTTTTTCCTTCAGAAGCTCCTCGACCTTGGCGACATACTCATCAGTGTGCTTCTGGACCTTGGCCTGCTCGCGACGGACATCGTCCTCGGTGAGCTCCTCATCGCGCTCGAGCTTGTTGTTGAAGTCGCGACGGATGTTACGGATAGACACCTTGGCCTGCTCGGCGTACTCGCGGCACTCCTTGACGAGCTCGCGACGGCGCTCCTCGGTGGGAGCCGGGAACGGAAGACGAACGACGGTGCCATCGGAGTTGGGGGTAATACCCAGATCGGAAGCGCCGATGGCCTTGACGATAGCATTGATGAGTGCCTTGTCCCACGGCTCGATGAGCAGCATGTGGGCCTCGGGGGTCTTGACGGCGGCAACCTGCGTGACCGGCGTGGGAACACCGTAATAATCGACGGTGATGTCGGACAGAATGTTGGCATTGGCGCGGCCGGTACGGACCTTGGAGAAGTTATGCTTGAGGGACTCGAGCGACTTGTCCATATGGGCGGTGATGTTCTCTGCCATGCTTAATCCTCCTGATAGACGAGCGTGCCGACGGGCTCACCCGAAAGCGCGCGCTTGACGGTGTCCTCGCCATCGATGTTGAGGACCAAAATCGGCATACGGTTGTCCTGGCACAGTGCCGTAGCCGTGGAATCCATAACCTGCAGACCGCGGACGAGAACCTCGTGATAGGTAATCTTGTCAAAACGGACGGCATCGGCGCACTTGACGGGATCCTTGTCGTAGATGCCGTCAACCTTGGTGGCTTTAATCAGAATCTCGGCGCCGATCTCGCACGCACGAAGAGCCGCGGCGGTGTCGGTCGTAAAGTACGGATTGCCCGAACCGGCGGCAAAAATAACGACGTTGCCCTTGGAAAGGTGGTTGATGGCGCGACGGCGAATATAGGGCTCGCAGATCTCGTTCATCTGGATAGCGCTCATCACGCGGCAGGGAACATCGTTATGCTCGAAGGCATCCTGCAGGGCGAGCGCGTTCATAACGGTTGCCAGCATGCCCATGTAGTCGGCCTGAGCACGCTCCATGCCACCGGCAGCGCCTGCCATGCCGCGGAAAATATTGCCGCCGCCGACAACGACGCCGACCTCATGGCCAACGCCGAGCAGCTCCTTGACCTGCTTAGCAAGATGGTCGGTAACCTTGGGGTCGATGCCATATTGGCCGTCGCCCATCAGCGCTTCGCCGGAAAGCTTAAGAAGCACGCGTTTATATCGGATGTCGGACAAAGCGATCCTCCTTTAGATTGAACTTTCAACATTCTATCAAAGGCTCTAAGAAGAGCCATGAAAAAGCAGGCTGTGAGTAAAACCCACAGCCTGCTCATTACCAGCTACAAGAGCTTATTTACTCGCCACGGACCAGACGGTCAAAGGCAACGACGGTAATGGTGTCGCCGAGCTCCTTGGAGACCTGCTCAGCGTACTTCTTGATGGTGAGGGAGCTGTCCTTGATGAACTCCTGCTCGGTGAGCACGGACTGCTTGTAGAACTTCTCCAGACGGCCGACAGCCATCTTCTCCTGGATAGCCTCGGGCTTACCGGACTCGGCAGCCTGAGCCATGTAGATCTGCTTCTCGTGCTCGACGGTCTCGGCCGGAACCTGATCGCGGGTAGCGCAGATCGGGGCGACGGCGGCAACCTGAAGGGCAACGTCGTGAGCGAAGGTCTTGAAGGATTCAGCCTGAGCGGTCTCAGCCTTCTCGAAGGCGAACTCGACGAGGACGCCGATCTTACCACCCATGTGGATGTAAGAAGCGAGCGCGCCGTTCTCGGCCTTGCGGGCAGCGAAGCGGGAGATCTTCATGTTCTCGCCCATGATGTGAATCATCTCGGTGAGCTCGGAGGAAACGGTCTCCTCGCCCATCGGCTTCTCGAGCAGAGCGTCGACGTCAGCAGGCTCGGTGGTAGCGACAACCTCAGCGACCTTGGAAGCAAAGCCGGTGAACTTGGCGTTGGAGCCAACGAAGTCGGTCTCGCAGGAGAGCTCGAGCAGAGCGCCGGTCTTGCCATCCTCGGAGACGAACGCGGCGACAGCGCCCTCGTTGGTCTCACGGCCAGCCTTCTTGGCAGCCTTGGCAAGGCCGTTCTTACGCAGAACGTCGACAGCGGCGTCCATGTCGCCGTCAGCCTCGACGAGAGCCTTCTTGCACTCCATCATCGGGGAGTCGGTCATCTCGCGGAGCTGCTTGACCATAGCGGCGGTAATCTGGGCCATTGTGGTTCCTTTCAAAGAGATGAAAAAGAATTAACTAAGACTGATTTACTCGGCCTTGGGCTCAGCGGCCATCTCGGCCTCGGAGACCTGCTCCTTGCCGGAGCCAGCGAGGCAGGCGTCAGCCATGAGCTCGCACATAAGGGTGACAGCGGAGATAGCGTCATCGTTGCAGGGGATGCCGTACTCGACCTCGTCGGGATCGGAGTTGGTGTCGATCAGGGCGACAACGGGGATGTTCAGGCGCTGAGCCTCCTTGATGGCGTTCTCCTCGCGCTTGGTGTCGATGACGAAGAGAGCCTGGGGCAGACCCTTCATGTCGCGGGCGCCACCGAGGTTGGTCTGGAGCTTGGTGAGCTCCTTGCCGAGCACAGCCTGCTCCTTCTTGGGGAGCACTGCCATGCGGCCGTCCTCGACCATAGCCTCGAGCTCCTCCATGCGGTTGATGCGGGAGCGGATGGTGACGAAGTTGGTCAGCATACCGCCGAGCCAACGCTGGTTGATGTAAGGCATGTTGGCGCGCTCAGCAGCGTTCTTGACGGCCTCCTGAGCCTGCTTCTTGGTGCCGACGAACAGCACGTTGCCGCCCTTGGCGACGTGCTTGACGAAGGTGTAGGCCTGGTCGGCGTCGAGGATGGTCTGCTTGAGGTCGAGGATGTAGATGCCGTTGCGCTCACCGAAGATGAACGGCTTCATCTTGGGGTTCCAGCGACGGGTCTGGTGACCGAAGTGGCAGCCGGCCTCGAGCAGGGTGCGGATATTAATCTTGGTAGCCATGTTAAACCTCCTGTGGTTTGCCTCCGCGCGGGGTCATCCTCCAAAACCAACCCGGACATGTGCTACCAAAGCCCGGGCACCACGGTATGAAGTAGCCGCGCGTGCGTGATAAAAACATGTTGCCGTGAAGCAACCCGATGAATGATAGCAGGAATGCATCTTCCTGCCAACCCGCAATCAAAACCACACACCTGAGTGCGGTATGACAGGCGCCCCTCTCAAAAAATCGCCGCGTGCTACTCGCCGCGAGGATGAGCTTGAGCCACGGCACGTTTGAGCCGATCGGGCGTGAGATGCGTGTAAATCTGCGTTGTAGACAAGCTCGCATGGCCCAGCAGCTCTTGAACCGAGCGCAGGTCCGCACCGCCCTCGAGCAAGTCGGTCGCATAGGTATGGCGCATCGCATGCGGGGCGATGTCGGCCGGAATGCCGGCGAGCGTCGCCAGCATATGGAACCGCCGCCTGAGCATGGCGGCGCTCATGCGATTGCCGCGCGCCGATATAAGCAGCGGATGCGGCCCGGTAGCGGGGTCACGGCGCTTTGCCTGAGCGAGCAACTCCGGCCTCCCCTCCTCAATATAGAGACGCGTCACCTCGAGCGCACGACGATACAGAGGAACGATGCGCTCCTTGCTTCCCTTGCCCCAAAGGCGCAGCGTGCGTTCGGACCAAGCGATGGACTCCACATTGAGTGCTGCGAGCTCAGAGATACGAGCACCCGAGGCATAGAGTAGCTCGAGCATCGCCGCATCGCGCAGTCCCGCAGGCGTCGATGTATCAGGCGTCTTGAGCAGCGCCTCGATCTGCAGGGTCGTAAGGACGCCCGGCAGGTCACGCGGCAGCTTGGGCGATGCGATCGCCGAGACCGCATCGCCCTCGACAATCCCCTCGACAGCCATCCACCGATAGAGTGAGCGAATGGCAGACAGGTGTGCCGCAAGGGTCCGAGCCGCCACCTGGCCACGCGACAGCTCGGCCAAATAGGA
>CAJMRZ010000050.1 GCA_905215945.1 uncultured bacterium
TTTTCCCGCCGGTCGTCAAGCAAAGAACAATGATGACTCCGCCGCCATGGCGCGCATCGTGTGCGAGCGCTACCTGCGCAACGGTTGCATCACGGGTGTGTTCCTCAACGTGATCAACGTTTACTTTATGTACTCGGCGATTACCGGAACGGGCTTTGGCCTTGGTTTCTAGCTTGTTCTTTTAAGCAACGAGCCTGCACGCATATTCAATGGCTGCTGCGAGGCCGCCGCTCGATCGTGGTTTAAAGACCATATCGGCGGCGGTCTCGTTTTCGTATCCGGCGCCGCGAAGGGCGAGTGCTATGCCGGCTTCTAAAAGGAGCGGCAGGCCGCGTTGGCTGGTTGCGATTACGGCAACCTGATTGAGCGAGCAGCCGTGCGTTTGGCATTGAATGGCAAGTTCACCTTGCGCCGGGCAAGGGACCAGAACGGCGGCGACGCGACTTGATAGCAATGCAAATGCTGTGCGCTCATCGGGCGAAAGGCATTCTGCTTCAACGACGACGAGCTTGGGCGGTGCGCTGTTTGTGCGAAGCGTGGCTCGGTGCATGCGGACCGAAGAACCCGACATAGAAAACTCCTGTGTATTCGGGAAAACGTAAACTATAGTTTACGTTTATGTTCGGCTCCATTTCAAACTCGGCTGCATGGACGAACGTGCGAAACAGATTCTTGGCAGGCGGGTCGAAGAGACACGCAGGGACCTTGGTATCTCCAAGGTTGATTTTTGTGTGGCGACAGGAATCAGCCGACCCTACCTCGACCGAATCGAAGATGGAACGGCAAATTTCACGCTCAAGGTTCTATTTAAGATCGCGCCCGCACTCGGCATGACGGTGTCAGAGCTTCTCGAGGGTATCGGATAGGGCGTTCCCCCGCTGTATTTGACGCTCTTTGGGCGGGTCCCCCTGGTTGCGATGTGCAAAATCGCGAGTATTCAGCACCAGTTTGGCCGTAGATGGTAGCTCGAGCGGCTGGCTTTGCCTTTTTGGCAGTAGTTAATCCACATACTAAATAAAAATGAGGAATAAATATTTACTAGACGGAACCCTCGTCCTAAAAGTTCGTCTAACAATCGGTCGATTCTATGCCTCCGGCGGAGAAATTGCAGAATACTCCGATTTTTGCACGGCCCGAGGGGGACCACCTGTCGTTTAAGGTTGCGATAAGTGGAGCTGCCTTAGAGATTACGCCATCGGGATACGGTCGTGGTTGACTTGGCTGTAGAACAGGCGCTGGATTTCGGCGGCATCGCGTGACTGGCCGAGTGCCCACATGGTCTTGGCCACAAGCGTCTCGGTGGTCATGTCATCGCCGCGCAGAATGCCCGGATGATCGGCATAAGCACGGCCGACCTCATAAACGCCCAGATCGAGGCCCTCTTCGGGGACCTGCGTGGTCATAACGACGGTGCGACCCGAATCGACCCAGCGGAAAATTGCCTCCTGGAATGACTCGCCGGACTCGCCAAATTCGGGGATACCGCCAATGCCAAAGGTCTCCAGAATCACGGCATCGTAGCTATCGGCAAGGGCGTCGAGGATGCCCGGGTTTACGCCGGGCGTAAGCTTGAGTACAAATACGCGCGGGTCGATGCTGTCGTAGAAACGCACCGGGTTTTCGCCTTGATGCGTGCCGTGAAGCCCGTTGCGCACGATGCGGTCGTTGCGGATATAGGCGATGGGCGGATAGTTGACGCTAATGAATGCGTTAAAGCTCATGGTGCGCTGTTTGCGGGCGCGCGTGCCGGCAATGGCGACGCCGCCAAACACGATCGAGACGTCGTGCGAATGCTCGTCGAGCGCATAGAGCAGGCTCTGGTACAGGTTGAGTTTGGCGTCAGTAAATGGGTTGCCCATGGGCTTTTGCGAGCCGGTGAGCACGATGGGCTTGGGGCTGTCCTGAATCAGGTAGGAAAGCGCTGCCGCGGTGTAGCTCATGGTGTCGGTGCCGTGCAGAATCACGAAGCCGTCGTGGTCGGCGTAGCCCTCGACGATGACGTCGCGGATGCGCATCCAGTCGCTTGGGCGCATATTGGTGCTGTCGATGTTCATGGGCTGCACCACGTCGAGCTCGCAGAGGTCCGAGATCTCGGGGACGCTCTGGGCGAGCTCCTCACCGGTCAGGGCGGGGGAGAGGCCGTTGCCGTCCTCGGTCGATGCGATGGTGCCGCCCGTGGCGATGAGAAGGATGCGCTTCATGCTGGTATTCCTATCGTATTTGCCGCCGCAGAGGCGGAGTCGTTCGGCAGTATTGTGGCACAGGGCGTCCAATGTTCAAACGTATTACATCATCTGTAACGTCTGGTGACACTTCAATTGCCGTCAAATAGGGGCCCAGGTCGTGCGTTTGCCGTGCGCTGATGGCTGCGAGGGACGAGAAACCCCATATAACGTGTACACTATGAAAGTTATTCTCGTTAATTCGCGCGGGTGGGCACCGGCTCCCCGCCAACAAGAGGGGGAACCATGGATCAAAAGGCTTCCGCAAAGGTCCTCGTACTCGACTTTGGTGCGCAGTACGGTCAGCTCATTGCCCGTCGCGTCCGCGACCTCAACGTGTATTCCGAGATCGTCCCCTGCGACATCTCGGCCGACGAGATTCGCGAGATGAACGCCTCTGCGCTCATCCTTTCCGGCGGCCCGGCTTCCGTGTATGCCGAGGACGCTCCGTCTATCGATCCCGCCATCTTTGACCTGGGCCTTCCCGTCCTGGGCTTTTGCTACGGCCATCAGATCACGGCCGTGACGCTCGGCGGCAAGGTCGGCCACTCCGAGGTGGGCGAGTACGGCCGCGCCACCATCACGCGCACGGCCGGCGCCAAGCTCTTTAACTCCACGCCCATGGAGCAGACCGTGTGGATGAGCCACCGCGACGCCGTTTCCGAGGTGCCCGAGGGCTTTACCGTTACCGCCAGCACCGACGTGTGCCCGGTTGCTGCCATGGAGTGCGTCGAGCGCAAGATCTTCACCACGCAGTTCCACCCCGAGGTCAAGCACTCCGAGTACGGTCAGCAGCTGCTGAGCAACTTCCTGTTTGAGATCTGCGGTCTGGAGCCCAACTGGAGCATGGACAACCTGGTCGAGACCATGACGGCCGAGTTCCGCGAGAAGGTCGGCGACGACCGCGTGATTCTGGCCCTGTCCGGCGGCGTCGACTCCTCCGTCGTGGCTGCGCTGGGCGCCCGCGCCGTAGGCAAGCAGATGACCTGCGTGTTCATCAACCACGGCCTGCTGCGCAAGGGCGAGCCCGAGCAGGTGGAGGAGGTCTTCACCAAGCAGTTTGACGTCGACTTTATCCACGTTCACGCCGAGGACCGCTATGCCGAGCTTTTGGCCGGCGTGACCGAGCCCGAGGAGAAGCGCCGCATCATCGGTACGCAGTTCTGGAAAGAGTTCTTCGCCGTGGCGCAGCAGCTCGAGACCGATGGCAAGCCGGTCAAGTACCTGGCTCAGGGCACCATCTATCCCGACATCATCGAGTCCGGCGCTCGCAAGACGGGCGGCAAGACGGCCACCATCAAGAGCCACCACAACCTGATCCCGTTCCCCGAGGGCGTGCACTTCGACCTTATTGAGCCGCTCGACCACTTCTTTAAGGACGAGGTCCGCGCGCTTGGTCTGGCGCTCGGCCTGCCGGGTCACATCGTGTTCCGTCAGCCTTTCCCGGGCCCGGGTCTGGCCATCCGCATCATCGGCGCGGTCGACAAGGAGAAACTTGAGATTCTCAAGAACGCCGACGCCATCGTGCGCGAGGAGCTCGACGCCTACAACCAGCGTCTGTTTGAGCAGACCGGCGAGCGCAACTCCGAGCACAGCTGCTGGCAGTACTTTGCGGTCCTGCCCGACATCAAGTCCGTCGGCGTCATGGGAGACGAGCGCACTTATCAGCGCCCGATCATCCTGCGTGCCGTCGAGTCCAGCGATGCCATGACCGCCGACTGGGCCAAGCTGCCCTACGACGTGCTGGCCCGCATCTCGGGCCGCATTGTGGCCGAGGTTCCCGGTGCCAACCGCGTGTGCTACGATATCACGTCCAAGCCGCCCGCGACCATCGAGTGGGAGTAGTTAAGCATAAAATTGTTGCACTTATCAGGAGTGTCCAGAGGTTTCTCTGGACACTTTCTTTATGCTCTAGTTATTGTTATTTGAGCGCTAGCCACAGTAACGAGCAAATATACCACCAGGTCAAAAGTCTGATATTCCTTATGAACCGTCAAGGCTATCACCTGTCAAACGTGTCTTTAAGTATCACAG
Source organism: uncultured bacterium (assembly GCA_905215945.1). Taxonomy (GTDB): domain Bacteria; phylum Actinomycetota; class Coriobacteriia; order Coriobacteriales; family Coriobacteriaceae; genus Collinsella. The sequence goes on from CAJMRZ010000050.1 coordinate 4,257, forward strand.
GTGCTCGACAATCACCTGCATTGTTCCAAGTTCGACAAAAATGGTTGGTACCCGTTTGGTACCCGTTTGGTACCCATGCGAATTAACTGGTACCCATAAGGCTGCCTGACCCGCATATTTCGTTATTATAGCGCTTCCGATGGGTCCCGCTATGAGAAGCGAGTGAATGCGAAGGGGCGCGAGAGCGAGTCGATCTGCATCGATGGCGAGATCCCGTTCGAGATTCCTGATGGTTGGGAGTGGACTAGGCTGGAAGCAGTTCTATCCCTTGCGAGCGGACTCGGCTATAAAAAGCCAGACCTTGCCGTCAAAGGCGATTGCATGATTAGGGTTTACCGAGGAGGCAATATCGGGCTCGGGGATAATCCTGCCCCTAAAGATAACGACATCATGATTTCGAGTGAGTTCGTCGATGATTCCCTTATTCTTCATGATGGTCAGATAATCACTCCGGCCGTAACCAGCTTGGAGAACGTCGGAAAGGCCGCATTCATCAAAGGAGCCGACGGGAAAACCGTGTGCGGCGGATTTGTCTTCTATTTGACGCCGCAGCTTGAGGATTCGACTCTCTCAGAATACTTATTTCGCTATCTGTCGTCCCCATCCCATGTTGGATATTGCAAAGCTAACGTCAAAAAATCAGGACAGGCGTTCTACAACCTCTCGAAAGCGGCGTTAAACAAGGCTCTCATCCCCGTCCCTCCCCTGGCCGAGCAGCGCCGCATCGTTGAGTGCGTCTCCGGGCTGATGCCGCTGGTCGAGGAGTACGGCAGGCTTGAGGACGAGCGACAGGCGCTGGATGCCGCGCTGCCCGACCGCCTGCGCAAGTCCGTGCTGCAGATGGCCGTCGAGGGCAAGCTCGTGCCGCAAGATCCGTCAGACGAACCTGCTTCCGCCCTCCTGGACCGCATCCGCGAGGAACGGGCGAAACTCATCAGGGAGAAGGAGATCAAGGCCCCCAAGGGCGGCGAGTCGGTCATCTACCTCGGTTCCGATGGCAGGCGCTATGAGAAGCGCGGCAAGGGCGAGCCGGTCTGCATCGACGACGAGATCCCGTTCGACATTCCCAAGGGTTGGGAATGGGCGCGATTGGCGACCTTCTTTACGAAAATGGGTTCCGGGAGTACTCCTGCAGGAGGCCGAAAGGTCTACAAGGATGAGGGTCCTATGCTGATTCGCTCCCAGAACGTGCACAACGACGGCCTTCGCTTGGATGACGTCGCCCATTTCGACCGCCCGCTGTTCGAGCGCCGAAGCACCCATGTCGAGCCAAATGACATGCTGCTCAACATCACGGGCGCATCCATAGGACGCTGCGCTGTGGCGCCGGAAGAAATCGGCGACGCTGACGTCAACCAGCACGTTTTGATCATGCGTCCGATTTGCCCAGAGACGAACGCTTTCATTCATAAAGCCGTTCTCTCCGAGCTCGTACAATCGCAAATCATGGGGAGTCAGGTGGGTGCGACGAAGGAGGGCCTGAGCGCGGCTAAAGCAAGCTCTCTACTTGTCCCTGTGCCACCGCTTGCAGAGCAGTCTCGAATCGTTGAGCGACTCGATTCAGTACTAGCCAACATCAACTAATCCCGCTTCCATGGCGTCATAACCGAAAGGAGGCGCCATGGAAGCGTTTATCAATCACCTCAAGTCGAAAGAGATGAGCCGAAACACTATCAGTTCGTATTCTTACGCTGTGTCGCAATTCTTATCGCGCCACGCAGCGATAAGCGATGAATCTCTCCTAGTTCATAAAGATTGGCTGGTAAGCGAATTCGCCTCAAAGACAGCCAACAACAGGATTGGAGCGCTGAACTGCTATCTGGATTTCATTGGCTACGATGGGATGAGGCTGCGGGGCGTTCGCGTTCAGCAGAAACCCTTTCTAGACAACGTAATCAGCCAAGATGAGTATGAAACGCTACGTGATGGTCTCCTCGAAGATGGCGACCTCTACTGGCATTTCGTTGTGCGCTTTCTTGCTTGCACCGGGGCAAGAATCAGCGAGCTTCGGCAACTGACGGTCGATTCAGTCAGGGAGGGGTATCTCGACCTGATATCCAAGGGAGAGAAATTGCGGCGGATTTACATTCCAAAGTCCTTGCAAGAAGATGCCCTTCTGTGGTTTGGGCGATGTTCACACGTAAAGGGGTTCGTGTTCGTCGGCACCAATGGGAATCCAATGAGCGCAAGGGGCATATCGCTCGGACTCAAACGCTGCGCGAAACGCTATGGAGTCAATCCCGATGTCGTTTACCCGCATTCCTTCAGGCATCGATTTGCCAAGAATTTCATAGCAAAGAACCCAGACATTGCTTTTCTTGCTGACCTGATGGGACACGAAAGCATTGAGACTACACGTATATACCTGCGGCGCACCGCCGATGAGCAGCGCGCCGCGGTCGATGAGGCTATTGATTGGTAACGAGAACCTTGAGCTCGGCCGCACGTTTAAGAATCCTTGCTTGCTCCTCTTCCGGAGGGAGCGGAATCAAGATGGAGTTCATTTTCGCCTGATTCATCTTAGGCTGAGCAGTGCCAGTTACATAGGGTGCCAGCGAAATCGAGTTGATAAAGAGGGCGATATATTCAAGAAGAACTTCGCTTAATCCATCAAGAACATGAGCATGGTTGTTGACCCAATACTGCCCACGTGCCATAAAAGCAATCGGTTTGGTTCGCGCTAAGAGATTCGCCCCATCTTCGCCAATGAGAAGAAGTGGTTTGTCGAAAAGGTACTTGTCGACTTTGTCGATAACTCCAGACGCCCCATAATAGTCATATCGCTTTTCAAGCTTTTCGCGTTCAGCCACGGAAACGGGAATTCGCTCGGCATCGCGATTGTAGAGAACGTTTTCGAATCGCGCCCATTCCCAACCCTTGGGAATGTCGAACGGGATCTCGTCGTCGATGCAGACCGGCTCGCCCTTGCCGCGCTTCTCATAGCGCCTGCCATCGGAACCGAGGTATATCACCGACTCGCCGCCCTTGGGGGTCTTGATCCTCCTCTCCTTGATGAGCTTCGCGCGCTCCGCGCGAATCCGCTCCAGCAATACAGAAGCGGGCTCGTCGGAGGGGTCCTGCGGCGCGAGCTTGCCCTCGACGGCCATCTGCAGCACGCTCTTGTGCAGGCGCTCGGGCAAGGCGGCATCCAGCGCCTCGCGCCCGTCTTCGAGCTTGCCATATTCCTCCACAAGCGGTATGAGTTCGGAGACACGCCCGGCTATGCGGCGCTGCTCGTCAAGGGGCGGGACGGCAAACAGCATGTTGTCGAGAGCCTTGGCAGACAGGTGCTTAACGGTTGTCTTGCTAGTAATCTTCCACAACTCGGCCAAGTACCAATTGATCGCCATGGAGACAAAGTCAGGGAGCAGGGTGTCCTGTAAGTAGTCGAGGCGGCAGACCCGTTGGTTTAACAGGGCGTCGGGTCCCCTCCATCGCCTACATTTGAATTCTCCGTCCATACTAATCAGATCATCCCCGAATTGCACGAGATATTGCGGCTCATATGAGCCCGCATAGGCGATGGCAGTATGGACGAGGTCTCCAGAGTTGACGTCGCGTATGCGAATCAGCCTAATTGGTGCATCGTTTCTAAAGAGTTGAGAATCTGCGGCGAAACCATACTGGATGGGGACTGCCTGGGAGAACCTAACCCACTCCCAGTCCTCGGGGACCCCGAAGGGAATTTCGTTGTCGATGCAGACAGGTTCTGACTCGCGCCCCTTGGCGTCCACGCGTTTCTCATAGCGGGACCCATCGGAACCGAGGTAGATGACCGACTCGCCGCCCTTGGGGGCCTTGATCTTCTTCTCTTTGATGAGCTTCGCGCGCTCTGCACGGATTCGCTCCAGTAGCGCGGAAGCCGGCTCGTCGGACGGGTCCTGCGGCACGAGCTTGCCCTGCACTGCCATCTGCAGGATCGAGTTTTTGAGGTCTTTAGCCTTCATCGACGTCCTCGATTCCCAGAATGCTGCAAATCTGCGCCAGCTTGCGGTCGATTTCTGCATCAAGCGCGGCGCGGCGTTGGCGGTAATCGCGAATCAACTCGTCAGGAGGCAGAATCTCCTCTTCCTCATGCGGGTAGCCGCAAAGGTCGAAGTTATGATCGACGCTCAGCTCCTCCACTGAATAGAACTTGGCCTTGGGGTTGCCGTCTTCCTCGATTTCCCTGCGATCGTTCCACCATTCGCGGACGACGTCGAAGTGCTCGGATTTAATGGGCTTGGTCTTCGAAAAGTGCTTGTAGCTCTCGGGCATGTCCATGCGATAGAACCAAACGCCCTCCGACTTACCCGCATTGTCGAA
>CAJMRZ010000051.1 GCA_905215945.1 uncultured bacterium
GGAGGCCACATTAAGTGGCCTCCTTTGCGTGCGGAACTCGCGATCGATGTTGCCCCATACGCCCGCCCAGGTCCTTGGGTAACGTTGCTTGCGAACGTCGCTCTGCTCGTTCGCTTTTTGATCTGGAGAGCCGGGTGGGCTGATAGATAGATACGAGTAGGGGCTCCTCCGTTGATGAACGGGGGAGCCCCCTTGTTGCGTTTGGGTTGTTGGTGCGATCTACAGGTGGCTGATGATCAGTTCCATCTTGCCTTCGAGGTCGATGGAACTGACGGTGCTCGGGGCCAGCAGGTGGCTTCCCTTGTGGACGGGGTCGCCGCAGACGGTGCCTTCGCCGTCGATGACCGACAGGCACATGAAGGGCCAGCGCTGGTCGAGGGTCTTGCTGCCGTTAACGCGCACGCGATCGACGGTGTAGCAGGGGCAAGACTCGAGCTCGGTCACACCGTCCACCTCGGGCGCGGTCACCGTGCCGTCGGTCGGAGCCTGAGCATCAAAGTTTATGCAGTCGAGGCTCTGCTCAATGTGCAGGGGACGCAGTTTGCCGTCGGTGCCGGGGCGGTCGTAATCGTACAGGCGATACGTCACGTCGCACGACTGCTGCGTCTCCAAAATGAGCGTGCCGGTCTTGATGGCGTGCACAGTGCCGGAATCAATCTGGAAAAAGTCGCCCTTGTGGATCGGCAGCACGTTGAGCATGTCGCCCCAGCGGCCGTCCTCGATCATCTGTGCGGCCTCGGTGCGGTCTTTAGCACGCTGGCCGACGATGATCGTGGCACCGGGTTCGCAGTCCAGTACATACCAGCACTCGGTTTTGCCCAGGCTGCCGTTCTCGTGCTTGGCGGCGTACTCGTCGTTGGGATGAATCTGGATCGAAAGGTCGTCCTTGGCGTCCAGAATCTTAACGAGCAGCGGGAACTCCTTGCCCTCGCAATTGCCAAAAAGCTCACGGTGCTCGGCCCACAGCCACGACAGCGTGTGGCCCGCATACGGTCCCTCAGCAATCTGGCAGTCGCCGTTGGGATGGGCCGAGATAGCCCAGAACTCACCGATGGGACCTTCGGGAATGTCGTAACCAAATACGGTTTCGAGCTGGCGGCCACCCCAGATCTTCTTGCGGAAGATCGGCGTCAGTTTAATCAAATCGGACATATTCATACCTCCATTGTGTTGCGCGGGCGCCGCGCAAAGCAGCGCAAAACGAGCGCCCGCATGACTACAAAAACCTACGCCAACGTTACATTGTGCAACTCAAAGCGGTCGCCAACGTTGCGCGAGGTCGAATACTCAAAGGCGGCACCGCTGTCCAAAAAGCCAATCTGGGTGAGCTCGAGCAGGGGAGAGCCAGGTTTGGTGTCCAGGCGCTCAGCTTCTTCCTTGGTTGCTGCCACGGCGCGAATGGTACGGTGGAAGCTCGAAATTTTCAGCCCGCATTGCTCGCGGATGAAATGGTAGACCGATCCGTACAGGTCCTTCTTTTTAAGGCCTGGAATCAGCTCGAGGGGCATGTAGGTGTACTCGATAACGATGGGCTTCTCGTCGGCCTGACGCACGCGCACGATGTGATAGGCAAAGTCATCCTCGGCAATTCCCAGCTGGGCTGCGATGTCCGCTGGTGGATTAACAATCGAGAAATCATAGACCACCGAGGTCACCTTCTCCCCGCGGTGCTCATACGAAAAACCCTGGGCACGGTCGTTTTTGCCCTGGAAAAACGCCTGGCCGGGAAGCCCCGCCGTGTCCTTAACGTAGGTACCCGATCCACGCCGGCTGGTAATAAGACCTTCCTCGGTGATTTGTTCAATAGCTCGTTTGACGGTAATTTTGGAAACGCTATAGAGCTTGCAGAACTCAACGACGGTAGGAAGCTTGTCGCCCGGTTTAAGAGCGCCATCCTCGATAGTGCGACGAATATCCGCAGCTATCGCCTCGTATTTGGGAATCATGGAACCTCCTTTCCAACTTGGTTGAGTATAAAAGAAAGTATAGTTAACACCTAAGCATCCCTATTGTATATTTAAAAAGTTCGAGAAAGATATAATTAAAAGTCGCTTTGCATATAAATTAGAGCGCTCTAAATAGATAAACATCTGAGTAATGTCGCGTTAAGCGGTCATTCGCGTTTTCCCAGATAAAACCTGCCAAAACAAACCTGTCCCTTTTTGGTAGGTTTTTGCCTTGGGAGCGGTACCATACAGGCAATGTTTAAACGAGAAAGGTGGGCTCCCATGGAACCTAAGCAGTACTACATCGGCATCGACGTCGGCGGCACTTCGGTTAAGGAGGGCCTGTTCGACGAGGACGGCAACCTGCTTGCCAAGGCCAGCGTGCCTACGCCTCCTATCGTTGACGCTGCGGGCTTTGCCGCGGTGACCGAGGCTATCGACCAGGTGGTCGCCAAGGCGCAGATTCCGCGCGCCTTTGTGGCAGGCATTGGCCTGGCCGTTCCGTGCCCCATTCCGGCGTCGGGCGATGCCAAGGTCAAGGCCAACATTGCCATTAACCTGCCCAAGCTGAGGATCGCCATTCAGGAGCACTGTCCCGACGCGGTCGTTAAGTACGAGAACGATGCCAACGCCGCTGCCATGGGCGAGGCCTGGCTCGGTTCTGCCAGGGGCGTGCAGAATGTGGTGATGGTCACCATCGGTACCGGCGTGGGCGGCGGCGTTATCGTCAACGGTGACGTGGTATCGGGCGTTGTGGGTGCTGGCGGCGAGATTGGCCACATGTGCCTGAACCCGGCTGAGGAGCGCACCTGCGGCTGCGGCGGCCATGGCCACCTGGAGCAGTATTCCAGCGCCACCGGCGTGGTGAGCAACTACCTTGCCGAGTGCGAGAAAGCGGGCGTCGAGCCCATCGAGCTCACCGGTCCCTCCGATTCCAGGGACGTGTTCCAGGCCTGCCGCGAGGGCGACAAGCTTGCGCTGGCCGCGGCCGATACCATGGCCGACTATCTCGGTCGCGCACTGGCGCTTATTGCCAACGTGGTTGATCCCGAGATGTTCCTCATCGGCGGCGGCGCCTCTGCCTCGGCCGATGTCTACCTCGACAAGGTTCGCGAGCACTTTAAGCAGTACGCGCTTTCCGCCTCGCGCGAGACGCCCATTAAGGTCGCTTCGCTCGGAAACGACGCCGGCATCATCGGTGCCGCCTACGTAGCCCTGCGCGCCGCCGGTAAATAGCTGGTGCAAGGGGGACAGGTTACTTTGCACCAATATGGTGCAAAAGGGACAACCTTGGCCCCGTGCCTGCCCCAAAATATGCCGTAGACCTTCCGTCTGCGAAGGCTCGGCATCGGCGTGCTACCATAGCTACGTCCAAGTACACATATCAAGTGGAGGATATCCATGGCAAACGTTCTTGTCTTTGGTCACCAGAACCCCGATAACGACGCCATCATGAGCGCCGTCGTCCTGTCCCAGCTGCTCAACCAGGTTGAGTATGCCGGCAACACCTACGAGGCCTGCGCCCTTGGTCAGCTTCCGGCCGAGTCCGCCAAGCTGCTCGCCGACGCCGGCATCGCCGAGCCCCGCGTGATCGAGTCCGTCGAGGCCGGTCAGCTCGTCGTCCTCACCGACCACAACGAGTCTGCCCAGTCCGTCGCCGGCCTTAAGGACGCCACGGTCTTTGGCGTTGTCGATCATCACCGCATTGGCGACTTCGAGACCGCCGGCCCGCTGCACTACATCTGCCTGCCCTGGGGCTCCAGCTGCACCATCGTCACCAAGCTCGCCGGCGTGCTCGGCGTTGAGCTTTCCGACGTCCAGGCCAAGCTGCTGCTCTCGGCCATGATGACCGACACGCTTATGCTCAAGAGCCCCACCACCACCGATGTCGACCGCGCCGTCGCCGCCAAGCTCGGCGAGCAGGTGGGCGTCGACCCGGTCAAGTTTGGCATGGAAGTCTTCCTCACCCGTCCGTCCGGCTCCTTCACCGCAGCCGAGATGGTCGGCAACGACATCAAGATGTTCGAGCCCGCCGGCAAGAAGCTGCTCATCGGCCAGTACGAGACTGTCGACAAGACCCGCGCACTCGGCATGATCGACGAGATTCGCGAGGCCATGCGCGCCTACGCCGCCGAGAAGGGTGCTGACGGCATTGTCCTGTGCATCACCGACATCATGGAGGAGGGCTCGCAGGTCCTGCTCGAGGGCGAGACCGAGGCTGCTCAGAAGGGCCTGGGCATTGCCGACGAGCACGACGGCGTCTGGATGCCGGGCGTCCTCTCCCGTAAGAAGCAGGTCGCTGCCCCCATCATGGCCGCCTGCTAGGTTTAGTTGACCAAACGCCACGACCGGATCGCGGACGCCCCGCGCTCCGGTCGTTTTTTGTGCACGGCGCCGCGTCGTCTCTTGGACAGGCGTGCCCGTGCCGTTGAGCAAATAATGTTCAACCTGTGGTTCCGCTTTTCGGCCATGCCTGCGTGCTTGTCGTGCAGGGTAGGCTAGATGCAAGCGTAATACGTTAGAGCGCGGCGCCGCCACTTGGGCGGGCCGTGCTTTTTTAAGACGGGAGCTTTCCCGTGAAAGGAGCCGCCCATGGCAGCACCCGAGCAGCTGTTTAACGTTCGTGAGCGCAAGCGTTTTGAGCGCCACGACATTTGGGAGCGCATCACCGAGAACGGCACGATTTCCGCCGCCGTCATGGTCTTCGCCGCCATCGCCGCCGTCATTTGCGCCAATACCGATGCCTACGAGGCCATCCATCACTTTTTGGAGACCCCGCTGTATGTGGGTCTGGGCAACCTTACGGCCGGTCTCACCGTTGAGCTATTCGTCAACGACTTCCTCATGGCGATTTTCTTTTTGTTGGTGGGCATTGAGCTCAAGTACGAGATGACAGTTGGCGAGCTCAAAAACCCGCGCCAGGCTATGCTTCCCATGCTGGCGGCCGTGGGCGGCGTCGTCGTTCCCGCCTGCATCTATCTGATCTTTAACCATGCCGGCGCGCACAACGGCTGGGCCATTCCCATGGCAACCGATATTGCCTTTGCGCTGGGCGTGCTGTCGCTTTTGGGCAATCGCGTGCCCAACGGCGTGCGCGTGTTCTTCTCGACGCTCGCCATCGCCGACGACCTCATTTCCATCGCCGCCATCGCCATCTTCTACGGTCAGAGCCCCAATCCGTTTTGGTTGGGCGCCGCCGCGCTTGTGACCTGCGCGCTCGTGTGGCTCAACAAGACGCAGCATTACCGCCTTGCCCCGTACTCGGTGCTGGGCCTGCTGCTGTGGTTCTGCATGTTCAAGAGCGGCGTGCATGCCACGCTTGCTGGCGTCATCCTGGCCTTCACCATTCCGGCCAAGTGCGGCGTCAAGCTCGATAGCCTCACCGATTGGTTGGGCGAGTGCCTGCCGCTGCTCGATGACCGCTACGATGACGAGGCACACATCCTGGGCCAGCATGACTTTACCGTCTCGACCACCAAGGTCGAGCGCGTCATGCACCGCGTGACCCCGCCGCTCATCCGCATGGAGCGTCTGATCTCCACGCCGGTTAACTTTGTGATTCTGCCGATCTTTGCGTTCGTGAACGCACAGGTTCGCCTAGTGGGCGTGGACATGAGCACGCTACTCACCGACCCGGTGACGCTCGGCGTGTACTTTGGCATGCTGCTGGGTAAGCCGATCGGTATCTTTGGCATGACGTTTGCCCTGGTTAAGCTTAGGGCCTGCGAGCTGCCGCGCAATGTCAACTGGCACATGATTGCCGGTGTGGGCATTCTGGGCGGCATCGGCTTTACCATGTCGATTCTCATCAGCGGCCTTGCCTTCCCGACGGCCCAGTTTGAGGTTCTTGCTGCCAAGGCTGCCATTCTTGCCGGTTCGGTCACCGCTGCCGTGCTCGGCATGATCTACATGAGTGTGATCTGCAAGCATCCCGCGCCCAAGGACGAGTAAAAGCACATACAAGTTTGAAAACGCCGCCTGTGAACACCATCACAGGCGGCGTTTTAGTCATTCGGGACGTTCTTAATGACTAGGTTTATTCCACGGTGCCGTAGACGGCGCCCCAGCCGTGGGCGGCCAAGGCGGAATTGAGCTGGTCGCAAAGCGATTGGCGGTCGTAGTAGCCGGGCGGTAGCAGGTTGACGATCTCCATGAGATCGGGTGCCAGGTCCAAGATTTCGGCCTGTACGATCAGATCCAGGCGGTCGATGGCGTGACGGTCGTAAAATAGTCCGTCGACCAGGCGCTGCAGGTCGCCGAATTCTTCGGCCTGGAACGATCCGTACTCCATAGTGCCTCCTTGGGCGCTTCACGCCGGCATGCGCGGCGATTCGTAATTCATTGCGATGGACTTAATCTATCACGGCTTCATAACGTTGCGACGGTGGCGGTCTATACTTAGAAGAATTGCAACGTACCGCTTCGTGAAAGGTCGCACCCATGCAGACGATCTACCAGAAGATGGAAACCACCGAACTCGATGCCGCCATCGAGGCGCTCAAGGCCGAGGTCGCCGAGGTCAAGGCCAAGGGCCTGGCGCTCGACATGGCCCGCGGCAAGCCGTCGCCCTCCCAGGTGGACATCTCTCGACCCATGCTCGATATCCTCAATGCCGATGCCGATCTGCACGACGGCAATGTCGACTGCTCCAACTACGGCTGCTTTGAGGGCATTCCCTCGGCACGCAAGCTGGCGGGGGAGTTCCTGGGTTGCCCTGCCGAGCAGACGCTCGTGCTGGGTTCGTCGAGCTTGCTGATCGAGCACGATATCGCCGGTATGTTCTGGCGTTGCGGCTCGTGTGGTAGCGATCCTTGGGAGGCTTACGAGGCAGCGCACGACGGCAAGAAGGTCAAGTTCCTGTGCCCGGTTCCCGGCTACGATCGCCACTTTGGCATTACCGCCGACTTGGGTATCGAGAACGTTCCCGTCGCGATGACCGACAACGGCCCCGATATGGACGAGATCGAGCGCCTCGTTGCCGCCGACGATTCCATCAAGGGCATCTGGTGCGTGCCCAAGTATTCCAACCCCACGGGTATCACCTTTAGCGAGGACACCGTGCGCCGCCTGGTCGAGATGCACACGGCCGCGCCCGATTTCCGCATCTTCTGGGACAACGCCTACTGCGTGCACGACCTGTACGACGAGACCGACGAGCTCGCCAACATCTTTGACCTCGCTCGCGCGGCGGGCACCGAGGACCGCGTGGTGGCATTCGCCTCGACGTCCAAGATCACCTTCCCGGGTGCCGGTATCGGCTTTATCGGTGCGAGCCCCGCGGTTATCGCGGAGTTCTCCAAGCGCCTGAAGGCCGGCCTCATCAGTGCCGACAAGCTCAACCAGCTGCGTCACGTGCGCTTCCTTCCCACCATCGAGGCGGTCAAGGAGCACATGAAAAAGCATGCCGAGTTTCTGCGTCCGCGCTTTGAGGCCGTCGAGCGCAAGCTCACCGAGGGCTTGGGCGACACGGGCTGCGCCACCTGGACGCACCCTCGCGGCGGCTACTTTGTAAGCTTCGATGGTCCCGAGGGCTCGGCTCAAAAGGTCGCCGCGCTTTGCGCAGACCTGGGCGTTAAGCTCACGCCGGCCGGTGCCACCTGGCCCTATGGCAAGGATCCGCGCGACACCAACATCCGCATCGCGCCGAGCTATCCCACGGTCGAGGACCTGGAGGCCGCGCTCGATGTCCTGGTGCTGGCCGTTAAGCTTGTCGCTGCCGAGCTTGCGCGTGCCGAGCGCGCCTAGCGCGCGGCTTCCCGTACTATCCGCACTTTCGATACGTAAAGGAGCGTATACATGGATTTGGGTATTTCCACCAACCCCACGCCAGAGCTCTACACCATTAAGGTAACCGGCGAGATCGATATCTCTAACGCCGATAGCCTGCGCAATGCCATCGACCTGGCGCTCGAGCAGCCCACTGAGGCCGTTGAGCTCGATTTTGCCCAGGTGAGCTACATCGATTCGACGGGCATTGGTGTGCTCGTGGGCGCCGCGCACCACGCGGCCGACCACGACAAGCGCTTTAGCTGCACCAATGTGCAGCCCCCGGTGATGCGCGTGGTCCAGCTGTTGGGTGTCGACCAGGAGATTTCGATCACCGCTGCATAATCTTTGCCCCCAAAAGGGCATGCCGTTTGGCATATGTTTGTGATGCGCTCGGACGTTTTGGCGTCCGGGCGCTATACTTGACCGAATGAATAGACGAGTTCCGGCCGAATGGCGCGGTGCGGGCTCGACTCACATCGAGCCTTGGAGGTATGTGTGTTTGGTATTGGAGAGGGTGAGCTCGCGATCATCGTGGTCTTCGGCTTTTTGCTGTTTGGCCCGGATAAGCTCCCGCAGATGGGCCGCACAATCGGCCGTGCCATCCGTCAGTTCCGCGAGACGCAGGAAAAGATGACGGCCGTTGTTCAGTCCGAGATTATCGATCCGGTGAGCGAGGCCGCTTCGGCACCGGTCAAGCCCAAGAAGACTGCCGTCGATGACGATTCCGATGCGGACGAGGATGCCGTCGAGACGGCTGCGCCCGCAAAGAAGGAGACCTTTGCCGAGCGCCGTGCCCGCCTTGCCGCCGAGAAGGCCGCGAGCGAGGCTGCCGCCGAGGGCGAGGG
>CAJMRZ010000052.1 GCA_905215945.1 uncultured bacterium
CAAGGCGTGGACGAGCTGCTGGACGGCATATGCGCGCTGATGCGTGAACAGGCATGGCTTCCTGAGTTTGCCGCGCGCGTCTATCGTGTCAGCCGCGGGGATCGTGGCGAGCGCTTGGCTTGGGTTAAAGTGACCGGCGGCACGCTGCATGCCAAGCAGATGATTGACGGACGTTCCGGTGCCGAGGCATGGGAGCAAAAGATCGACCAGGTGCGCATCTATAACGGCGAGAAATACGAGCTTGCCCGGGAAGTTGCCGCTGGTGGCATCTGCGCCGTGACGGGTCTTGCGCACGTTCGCCCGGGGGACGCCCTGGGCGCGGAGCCCGCGGGCGATGCGCCCGTCATTGCGCCGGTCCTCACCTATACGGTACTGCCGGGCGAGCACGATGTCCATACGGTGTTCCAAGCGCTGACCGAGCTTGCCGATGAGGACCCCATGCTCGGCGTAAGCTGGAACACGCATCTTGAGCAGATTCATCTGCAGTTGATGGGTGCGGTGCAGCTCGAGGTCGTGCAGCGGGTGTTGGCCGATCGCTTTGGCCTTTCGGTTTCGTTTGAGTCTGGCGGCATCCTCTATAAGGAGACTATTTCGCAGTCGGTCGAGGGCGTGGGTCACTTTGAGCCACTGCGCCACTATGCCGAGGTGCATCTGAGCCTGGAGCCGTTGCCAGCGGGTTCGGGCGTGCAGTTTGGCACCGTGACCTCGACCGGTGAGCTCGATCTTAACTGGCAGCGTTTGGCACTCACCAACGCCATGGAGCGCGATCACTTGGGCGTGCTGACCGGCTCGCCCATCACCGATATTCGCATTACGCTCACGGGTGGCCGCGCTCATGCCAAGCACACCGAGGGCGGCGACTTTCGCCAGGCCACGTACCGCGCGATTCGTCAGGGTTTGATGCAGGCGCGTGAGGCCGGCGCGGCCGTGTTGCTGGAGCCGTGGTACCACTTTGAGCTCGAGGTGCCGGGGGAGTGCGTGGGCCGGGCGCTCTCGGACGCCACGCGCATGGGTGCCGAGTACGAGCCGCCGACGATGGCGAGAGGCCGGGCGAAGCTTGTGGGTCGCGTGCCGGCTTCCGAGGTGCAGGATTACGCGCTGGAGGTGGCTGCCTACACGAGCGGTCGCGGGCATCTGTACCTGGAGTTCGCCGGCTATTCGGCTTGCCATGATGCCGAGCGCGTAATCGAGACGGCCGCCTATGAGCCCGAGGCCGATCTGCCCAACACGCCCGACTCGGTTTTTTGCTCTCACGGCGCCGGCTACACGGTCAAATGGTACGACGTGCCTGCCGCAGCTCACGTAAAGGTCGATCCCGCCACCTTCCGCTCCTGGCGAGCAGCAGACGCCGCCTTTTCCGGCCACATGTGCCATTGGGGGACGGGGTAGAAATGGTAGGTTTTCTGGTCCTCTAGTCCTTGACAAATTGGTTTTGGTGCCAGCGTGACAAATTGTCAGTCCCTTTGTCAGATTAAGTTGGTATAACTCGGTACAAGTTGGTATAACTATTGCCAGGGTTTGCCAATCCGAGGAGTCCGACATGAATCCAAATCCCTTTAAGCCCACTGCCGGCAAACGGCCCCCGATACTCATCGGCCGCGAGTCGGTCATCGAAGATTTTGAGGAAGGACTCGACAACGGCGCTGGAGCGCCGGGCAGGCTCATACTCATTACGGGAAACCGCGGCTGTGGCAAAACGGTTCTCTTGCGGGAGCTGCAGCGTTTAGCTAGCGAGCGCGGATGGGCGGTTGTCTCCGATTCCGCTTCGCTTGGCTTATGCGACCGCTTGGCCGACGCGCTTCGCTCGAATAAACCCGTTGTGACGTCAATGGAGTTCGGTCCGTCGTTTGGCCGGATGTCGGTCGAGGCGGCGCGAGCAAAGGGCGAGACGTTGCGAGGGCTGGTCAACGAGCGCCTCAAGAAACTCGGTCCAGGCAAGGGCATACTGTTTGCGATCGACGAGGCGCAATCGGCGTCTATCGAGGAACTGGCGGCTCTTGCCGTTCTCTATCAGCGGGTGCTCGGAGACCAGGATGCCACGGGATTGCCCGATAGCGACCAGCGCGGTCTTGCGCTGGTTTTTGCCGGCTTGCCCAGTATGGTTGATGACTTACTTGAAGAGCCGAGCGTGACGTTTTTGCGGCGTGCCCAGCAGCGTACGTTGGGGGCGATATCTTTGCCCAAGGTGCGCGATTCGTATATCCAGACGGTCAAAGACGCTGGTCTTTACGTTGACGCGGAGACGGCGGACCTTGCGGCACACAAGAGTATGGGGCATCCCTATATGGTTCAGCTGGTGGGATATTACATGTGGCGGTCTGCTGTCCGGCGTGGTTCGCGGGTCATCGAAAGGTGCGATGTCGAGGGTGGCCATGCGGATGCCGTCTCCGAGTTCTACGAAGCGGTTGACGCACCTCTGTATTACGGGCTGCGCAGTCCACAGCGCCTCTTTATCGAGGCCATGGCGGTTGACGAGGGCAAACCGACTCGCATGGCGGATATCATTGAGCGTTGCGATCGCACCCAGAGCTGGGCGAGTAAATATCGCGCAAGCCTGATTCGCGAGCGCGTCATCGAGGCTGCCGGATACGGCCTCGTCCGGTTTACCGTGCCCATGCTGGGCGCGTACATTCGAGATCGCATTTTATGGCATGAGTAGGGTGATAAAGGTGACGGAACAGAAGATGAGCCCGCAGGCTATCGAGGTGCGTGGCGCGCGTGTACATAACCTCAAGGACATCGATATCGATATTCCGCTGGGAAAGCTCGTGGGTATTGCCGGCGTGTCGGGTTCGGGCAAGAGTTCGCTGGCGCTGGGGGTTCTTTATGCCGAGGGCTCGCGTCGCTACTTGGAAGCACTCAGCACCTATACTCGACGTCGTCTAACGCAGGCCGAACATGCCCAGGTGGACGAGGTGCTGCACGTGCCGGCGGCGCTCGCATTGCATCAGCGCCCCAGCGTGCCGGGCGTGCGTTCTACCTTTGGCACCATGACCGAGCTCAACAATAGCCTGCGTCTGCTCTTTAGCCGTTGCGCCCATCACGTATGCCCGCATTGCGGGGCGCGTTTGGAGCCGAGCCTTAACGTGGCCGCAGGCCTGTCGCTCACGTGTCCGACATGCGGCCGCGAGTTCTACGCGCCGAGTGCCGAGGATTTGGCTTTCAATAGCGGCGGTGCATGCCCCACCTGTGGCGGCACCGGTGTCATGCGCGAGGTGGACGAGGCGAGCCTGGTGCCCGACGAGTCAAAGACTATCAACGAGGGTGCGGTGCTTCCCTGGGGTACGCTCATGTGGGATTTGATGAAGCAGGTCGCCGGCGAGATGGGCGTGCGCACCGACGTGCCGTTTAACCAGCTCACGCCTCAAGAGCGCGACATCGTGTTTCATGGTCCGGCGGTTAAGAAGCACATTCTCTACGTCCCCAAAAACGGTGAGGGCGCCACGCCACTCGACTTTACCTATTACAACGCCGTCTATACCGTTGAGAATGCGCTCGCCAAGGTTAAGGACGACAAGGGCCTCAAACGCGTTGCGCGCTTTTTGCGCGAGGGTCCATGCCGTGACTGTGGTGGCACGCGTCTCTCCGAGGCCGCGCGCCAGCCCCAGGTGTGCGGTATCAATCTGGCGCAGGCCGCGGCCATGACGCTAGGCGAGGCGATTGAGTGGGTGCGCGGGGTGCCTGCATCCTTGCCGACTGAGATGCAGCCCATGGCAGCGGATATCTGCGATTCATTTTGGGGCGCTGCCCGTCGTCTGGTCGACCTGGGCCTCGATTACCTTTCGCTCGATCGCGCCGGTGCCACGCTCTCCACGGGTGAGCGTCAGCGCGTGCAGCTCGCCCGTGTGGTGCGCAACCGATCGACGGGCGTGCTTTATGTGCTGGACGAGCCCTCGATCGGCTTGCATCCTGCCAATGTCGACGGCTTGGTGGGCGTAATGCGCGATCTGGTGGATGACGGCAACACCGTGGTTGTTGTCGACCACGATACGCGCGTGCTAGCGGAAGCCGACTATCTGGTCGAGATGGGCCCCGTTGCCGGAGCAGGCGGCGGCAATGTGATCGCCGCTGGTACGGTAGACGAGGTCGAGCAATCGCAGAGCAGTCGCATCGCGCCGTTTTTGCGCGCCGAGCCCAAGCGCTTGCGTCCGCAGGTGACTGACGACGAAATGTTCGACCAGGGCCATATCCGCATGGCGACCGATGCCATCCATACCGTCAAGCCGCTCGAAGTCGATATCCCGCGTGGCCGTCTCGTCGCGGTGACGGGTGTTTCGGGTTCGGGTAAGACGACGCTCGTGCTCGAGACGCTCATCCCGGCGCTTAAGGCGCAGGCAGCTGGCGAGCGTCTGCCGGGGCACGTGCGTTGGGTCGATGCCGAGGGCATTGCCCGCGCAAACCTGATTGATGCTACGCCCATCGGCGCCAACGTGCGCTCGACGGTGGCGACCTATGCCGACATCCATGATGAGCTGCGCCGCGCCTTCGCCCGCACGCCCGAGGCCAAGGCAGCCGGCTACAAGGCGGGTGCCTTTAGCTACAACACTGGCGCCTTGCGGTGCCCTACGTGCGACGGCACGGGATCGATATCGCTCGACGTGCAGTTTTTGCCCGACGTCGAGATCATCTGCCCAGCATGCCGTGGTTCACGCTACGCCGAGGCCGCCTCGCATATCCATCGCGAGGGCAAGGACGGGAGCTTGCTTACGTTGCCGCAGCTCATGGATATGAGCGTGGACGAGGCCCTCGACGCCACACTGGGGCTCAAGAAGGTTCAGACGCGCTTGCAGACCTTGCACGACCTAGGCTTGGGCTATCTCACACTCGGTGAGCCCACGCCGGCGCTCTCGGGCGGCGAGGCACAACGCCTTAAGCTCGCGAGCGAGATGGGCCGCGTGCAGGATGATGCCGTATTCGTATTCGACGAGCCCACGATCGGACTACATCCGCTCGATGTTCAGGTACTGTTGAACGTGTTTGACGGCCTCGTTGCCAAGGGCGCCACGGTGATTGTGATTGAGCACGACCTCGACCTTATCCGTAACGCCGACTATGTGATTGACATGGGCCCAGGCGGTGGCGACGCCGGTGGGCAAATCGTCTGCGCCGGCACGCCGGCGGATATCGCGGTCTGCTCCAAGAGCATTACCGGACGCTACCTATAGACAATGTGACAAAGGGACTGCCTCTTTGTCACATTGATTTCTATTTCACGCATTGAGCCGCGAGATAGTCGCGGAAGAATGGCAATTCAAATGCGACGAGCCCTCGTCCTCGTTCTCCGATGATGCCGGCATCTATCATGCGGCGTCGGTAGCGGGAGACCTGCTGTGGCGAACGCTTAAGGCGCTCGACAAGGTCAGCGGTGGTGGACTCTTCCTCGTCATCGAGCATGGCGATGAGGAATCGCTTGTCCTCTGCAGTGAGTTCCCGATAGGTTGCCGCAAGGATTCGGTCGTCCATCTCGTCGCGCGCGATTTTGATTCCCAGGTCAAAGTCGCGCGACGAGATTTCCTTCGAATCGCTTGTGAGATCCCAGGCACGGTAGCCTACGAGTTGCAATAGGAAGGGAAAACCAGAGATCGAGCGAACGGCTCTATCGATTCCCTCGGCATCTGCCAGGCGATCGTTTTCCTGGATTGTGCGAATCAAGGCCTCGCGCACGTCATAGTCGGCAATGCGACCCAGATGATATTGTTGGGCGCGGCGAAGGAACGAGACCGTCTTGTGGTTCAGCAACGTCGAGACGTTGTTGGGAAGTCCCGCCATGAGCAGTGCGACGCGTTTTCCATCGGTCACAAAGTGCTGATACGTCGCTGCGAGCTGAATCATCTCGTCGAGTGTCGGGTCCACCTCGTCAACCGTGACGAGCAGACCGGTGCCCGCCTCGTTGAGCTGGTCGATGATGTCGCTCATGCGATAACGCCAAGTTGAGGCATCGTGAATGCGATTGACCTCGATGCTGCCGAGCGGTGCAATTCCGAGACCGGTGACTTCGAAGTACTTAGACGGGTCGATAAGATGGCCGGCAGCACGTTTCGCCCCGAACTCGATTTCCTCAAGCATTCCCGGGAGCGCGGTCGTCTTTACGGCTATCCAGCCGTGGGATTCCGCCCTTGTCGCGAGCGACGACATGAGAGCGGTTTTACCGGTTCCACGCGCGCCTGAGAAGATCGAGGTCAATTCTGGGCGCCTGCGCTGGCTCAAGAAGGCACGGTCCAGATCCCGAATAATCTGTTGTCTGCCGGCGAGATGGGCAGGAACCTCGCCAAAACTGGGGGTAAACGGGTTCTCGAGATATTCCACAAAGCTCTCCTTTCACACCGCCGTTTAACTTCATTTTACTTTAGTTAATTCTGATTAAAAGTGAGGGCTCTTTATCTAGAGCATCAATTAGGCGTGTGTGCCATCGGCGCGGCGCTTGAATGTGACAAAGGGACAGTTCCTTTGTCACATTCCCGGAAAGCCTGTTTGGCGTAGGGCCTCGTAGAGGACGATGGCGGCGCTGTTGGAAAGGTTGAGGGCGCTGATGCGGTAGTCGTCGGGGTTAACGAAGTTGCCGCAGATATCCTGCTGCAGGATGGCCTCGTGGCTGTCCTCGGTATGCCCCAGCGATTCCTCGTGAGCTTCCCAAGTCTCGGCGTTATCGAGTGAGTCGCAATCGCGCAGCATGGGGATGCGCTCGCAGCGCTCGGGCGCCGCGGCGAGCAGCTCCTCGGGAATGCCCGAGCTCTCGCTGCCAAAGATCAAGTAGTCGTCATCGCGGTAGGTACTCTGCGCATAGGTGCGGCGTGCCTTTTTGGTCAGCAGATGCAGGCGTTCGTCGGCAGGGGAGAGACCATTGCGTGCAAGGAAATCCTCCCAGCCGGCATAGGTGGTCACGTCCAAGTTTTGCCAGTAGCCCAGGCCGGCGCGACGCACCGTCTTGTCGTCGAGCGAAAAGCCCAGTGGCTCCACCAGATGTAGACGGGCGCCGGTAACCACGCAGGTGCGGCCGATATTGCCCGTATTGGCCGGAATCTCGGGCGCATACAGCACAATGTTGAACATGAATCTCCTTGGCTCAGAACGAAAAACCACCACGAAGGGTACCTTCGTGGTGGTTTGGCGGTTACGTAAGCGGAAAAATACCCGCTTGGATAAACCTAGGCGCGGTGCCAGTCGGTCAGGCAGGCATCGAGGGAGGCGATGAGCGCATCCTTGTCCATGTGACGGCCGATGATGCACAGGCTTGTCATACGGTCGCCCGTCTCGTCGTCCCAAATCTGCATGATCTCGGGGTTCTCGTCGATGATCTTCTGTTTCTCGCCCTCGGGCGCCGAGTCGACAAACAGGCCGTTCTCCATCAGGCGCATCTGGTGGCCGGCCTGCTCAAACATGTAGCACATGTCCGGATCGCCGGTCTGCCACAGCGGACCCTTGACGCGGATGACCTCGTCGGGCCACTCCTGCTCAACAAAATCGGTGAACTTCTGCAGGTCAAACGGCTTACGGCGCGAGTACACAAAGGTCTCGATGTCGTACTCGAGCACCTCGGGGTCGTCGTGCTCCTCGGGATGCTCCATGGCCTCGATCCAAGCGGCGGAGTTGTAGGCGCGCATAAAGTCGAAGCGGTCGGTATCGAGCAGCTCCTCCATGGGAACCTCGCCGTTTTGAGCCTCGACGATCACGGCGTCCTTCTGCAGACTGCGCACGATAGCCTTGAGCTCGGCGATCTGCTCAGAGCTCACGGTATCGGTTTTGTTGAGGATCAGCGTGGAGCAGAACTCGATCTGCTGGATGAGCAGGCTCTCGATGTCGTCCTCGTCGATATCCTCGGCCAGCAGGTCGCGACCGCCGTTGAACTCGTCGTACATGCGGGCGCAGTCGACCACGGCCACGATGTTGTCGAGCGCGAGCTTGGGCTCGCCGCCCACCTTGGCCTCGTCGCAGAAGCTCGAGATGGTGTAGGCGATGGGGATGGGCTCGCAAATGCCCGAGGCCTCGATGATGATGTAATCGAAGTTGCCCGAATCGGCGATGCCCTGCAGCTGGTTGGCCAGGTCATCCGAAAGCGTGCAGCAGATGCAGCCGTTGGTGAGCGGGATGAGGTCGTCGGTCTCGGAAAGGCCGCCGTCGGCGATGAGGCTGGCGTCCACATTGATCTCGCCGATATCGTTGACGATTACGGCGGCGCGGATACCGCCATCGTTAGCGAGGATGTGGTTGAGCAGCGTGGTCTTGCCGGCACCGAGGTATCCGGTAAGCATGATGATTTTCACGGGTTTGTTGGGCATGTGCCCTCCTTTGTTAGACATGGCTTACAGTTGAATCATATGCCAAACGCCTGCTCTTATACCCACGCGCTGGCAAATAACACAGGCTACTCCCAGGCTCCCCATACATCGGGGCAATAACCGACGGTGGCCTTTTTGCCGTTACGCACGATGGGCTCGGCTAGAACCTGCTGGTTCCCGAGCAACTTGTCGAAGCGCTGGCTGGGGGTGAGGTGCTGG
>CAJMRZ010000053.1 GCA_905215945.1 uncultured bacterium
ATGCGAACCTCCAGTCCGGACCGCCCCGCGGTCCAACTTTCTGTCCGCACCCCCATTCAAGTGGGCGTGCTGCTGCTTTTCTTCCATACAGCTGGCATGCTGTTGCTCTCAGGTCCCTTTCTTGTCGTGTTTTCCCTTGTTGAGGCACTCGCCTACTCCCTTCAATCGGGATCCGAACAAGCTCTTTTATATGAAATTGCCCGAAATGCCGGTCAAGAAGAGCGCTTTCTCACCATCAACTCTCGGCTGCTTGCCGCGCAATCAATCGCTACGGGAATGGCGATTGTGCTCGGATCTTTTATTGCCCAAGTATCTTGGAGCGCCCTCTACGTATGCGTTTCCGTTTTCTATCTCCTGCAGCTTTCCCTTTTGTATCCCATTGAGAGGACGGAAACGACCCGTTCTGAAAGATCAGAAAAGGGGAGGCTTGACGCAGCCAAGATGTTCAGGCGCGAAACCTGGTGCGTTGGAGAATCCGCTTTTGCTATATTGCTTCTCCTGATCGGCACAAGCATGCTCGACGGATTCTACGGGAGTTATTACAACTTGAATCAGTTGGTATTCGATGCGTTTCATGCTCCCGTCTCCATAATAGGAATCTTTTTCGGTGCATCCTATGCAGTAAATGCGGCGGCCTACATTGCAGCAGATTTCTTCTCATCGCGTTTCGGGAAAAGAAATACCATGCTCGGCTCGATGTTAATCGAGGCTGGCCTTTTCTTGATTCTTCCGTGGCTCGCTTCAAATCCTCTGTGCTTGTTTGGCCTTAGCATGGTGCTTTGTTTCCTCCCAGAAGTGGTGTACATCACTTCGGAAAACTTAATCCAAGACGGGATAGCGGACGATCTCCGCGCGACGATCCTTTCCGCCGCATCTCTGGTAAGGGCCCTCTTTTCCGCAATGTTCTTCTCCGTATTTGGATATGTGCTGGGGTTATACCCCATTCAGATGGCGCTCGGTATTATTGGCGCAATCGCGATAGCGATTACCGCCGTTGTTTCATTAAAAATGGTAGGAATGCAGGTCTCCAAGAATTGATATATCGATTGACGAGCTATCCGAAGCGTCGAGCCTTCTTGATGGACATGACTATCCGTCACAAATCATTCCGCGCATCGCCGGGGTTCCAGTAATACTCGATATATCTGGATGCCCTCATTCCCCTTTTTGAGGGTCCCAAAAAGACTACCCGTGTGGGTTTGGCTAGGTTCGGGTGCTGTCCGTGCCGTGGGGTAAAATCGTTCAGTCAGAACACGAACCCGCATCGGAGCTCATCACATGGCATTCGTCCATCTGCACAATCACACTGTTTTTTCCATGCTCGACGGCGCAACCCGTATCCAGGATATGGTCAACCGTGCCGTTGAGCTTGGCATGCCCGCCGTGGCCATTACCGACCACGGCTACATGTATGGCGTGCCCGACCTAGCGCTGGCCTGCGACGCCGTCAACCACAACACGCCCGAGTACAAAACCTGGAGCCACGACAAGGCCTTCTTGGAAAAGGACCGCCGCGACGAGCTGGTGGAGCCCGATCCCGAGGAAAACCCGCGCGAGCATGCCCAGTATGTGAAGGACATGGCCATGTGGGACGAGAAGGGCAACATCGACGAGCTCAAGCCGCCCCTGGTCATCAAGCCCATCTTTGGCTGCGAGGTCTACTTTACGCCGGACGAGACGCTCGCCCGCGACCACAAGCCCGAGCTCTACCACATGATCCTTCTGGCCAAGGACCAGGAGGGCTACGTCAACCTGATGCAGACGGTTTCCGAGGCCGCCGTGCAGGGCTTTTACTACAAGCCCCGTGTGACGCTCGACAACCTGCGCCGCCACGCCAAGGGCATGATCTGCACCAGCGCCTGCATCGCGGGCATCATCCCCAAGTACATCGACCGCGGTGACATGGAGGGCGCCATCAAGTGGGCCGAGACCTTCCGCGACACCTTTGACCCCGGCGACTTCTACATCGAGATCCAGGAACACGGCATCACCACCGACAACGGCCTGACCGACGAGCAGATGGACCGCACGCTCATCGACGTCGCCAAGCAGGTGGGCGTCAAGGTCATCGCCACCAACGACTTCCACTACCTGCGCCGCGAGGATGCGCCCGTGCAGGACGTCATCATGTGCATTGGCATGAACGCCAAGGTCGACGACCCCAACCGCATGCGCATGACCGGCTCGGAGTTTTATATGAAGACCGAGGAGGAGATGCGGGCGATGTTCCCGTATTGCCCCGAGGCCTGCGACAACACGCTCGAGATCGCCGACAAGTGCTACGTTGAGCTGGACTGGGACTCCATCATCCTGCCGCGCTTCCCGCTGCTCGATCCCGGCGAGACGCACGAGAGCCAGTTCCGCCGCGAGTGTGAGAAGGGCCTGCGCCAGCACTATGGTGACGACTGGGCCACGCGCGAGATCGGTGGCGTCAACATCAAAGAGCGCTTTGAGTACGAATACAAGGTCATCTGCGACAAGGGCTTTGCCGCCTACTTTTTGATCGTCGCCGAGTACGTGCAATGGGCCAAGGACAACGGCATCGGCGTCGGTCCCGGCCGTGGCTCGGCCGCCGGCGCTATCGTCGCCTACGCCATGAACATCACCGCGTTCGACCCGCTCGAGAACGGCCTGATGTTCGAGAGGTTCCTGTCCCCGCAGCGTACCGAGATGCCCGATATCGATATGGACTTCGACGATGAGCGGCGCCTCGAGGTCGTGGAGCACGTTCGCCAGCTCTACGGCCCCGAGAAGGTCACCCACGTCATCACCTACTCGACCATCAAGGCCAAGCAGGCCATCAACGACGCCGCGCGCGTTCTGGATTACCCGGTCTACATGGGCCAGCGCCTGTCCAAGATGGTCTCGAGCGACCCCAAGGTCAAGCTCAAGCAGGTGCTCGAAAAGCAACCCGGCAAAGAGGATCTGTTTAACCCCGACTTTGCCGAGGCCTATAAAAAGGATGACGACGCCCGCCGTATCATCGACACGGCGCTCTCGATCGAGGGCCTCACCCGTGGCGAGGGCGTGCACGCGTGCGCCGTTCTGATCTGCCGCGACCCCGTCAACGAGCACGTGCCCACCAAGCTCGATACCAAGGGCGGCGTCGAGATTACCCAGTACGAGGGCCATACCGTTGCCGACATGGGCCTGCTCAAGATGGACTTCTTGGGCCTGCGCACGCTGACGGTTATCTCCAAGGCCAAGGCAAACATCAAAAAGAACTTCGGCATCGACATCAAAGAGGAAGAGATTCCCTTTGACGACCCCGAGATCTTTAAGCTCATGGGCTCCGGTCACACCGCCGGCGTCTTCCAGGTCGAGTCCGCCGGCATGACGGCCACGATCAAGAACATGAAGCCCACCGAGTACAAGCACGTCGTGGCATTGATCGCTCTGTACCGCCCGGGCCCGCTGGGCGCCGGCATGGTCTCGTCCTACATCAACCGTATGAACGGCAAGGAGCCGGCGGTCTCCTACGACGACCGCCTGGACGACATCCTGGGCGAAACCTACGGCACCATGGTCTACCAGGAGCAGGTTATGCTCATCTCCGTCGAGATGTGTGGCTTCTCCAAGGGCGAATCGGACTCGCGTATCCGTAAGCCCGTGGCTAAGAAGAAGATCAAGCTGCTCACGTCGACGGTGCTCCACTGGGAGGATGGCTCGGACGAGACCACCTACGACCACTGGATGAACGGCGCCATCAAGAACAACTACACGCGCGAGGTCGCCCAGAAGATTTGGGACGATGTTCTCGAGTTCGCATCTTACGCCTTCAACAAGTCGCACTCCGCTGGTTACGCCATCCTGGTTATGCAGACGGCGTGGCTCAAGGCGCACTATCCGCACGAGTACATGGCGGCCGTTCTGACGTCCTATACGGGCAAGACCGACAAGATCGTTCACTACGTCTCGGCGTGCCGTCACGACGGCATCCCCGTGCTTTCGCCAGATGTCAACGAGTCCGGTACCGAGTTCACGGCTACCAAGGAGGGCGTGCGCTTTGGTCTGGCCGGCATTCGCGGCGTGGGCACCGGCGTGGCGCAGGCGATTATCGCCGAGCGCGAGGCGGGCGGCCCGTTTAAGACACTGCACGACTTTGTCGAGCGCGTGGACTCGAGCCAGGCAAACCGTCGCGTGATCGAATCACTCATCAAGGCAGGCGCCTTCGACTCCACGGGGTATCCGCGTCGCCAGATGATGCACTTTGTGGATAAGAACAACCCCGAGAACATCATCGATGCCGCGGTAAAGCGCCAGAAAGATCGCGCGAGCGGCCAGACGTCGTTCTTCGACATGTTCGGCGACGTTGAGGGCTCGGGCTTTGAGGTGAGCGTGCCCGATCCGGATGGCCAGGAGTGGGATCGCCACCTTAAGTTGAGCCAGGAGAAGGAGGTTCTGGGCATCTATGTCTCGGACCACCCGCTGCGCCCGTTTGAGTATGCACTTAGCAAAGCGCGCGACTTCTCGTTCTCGCAGATCGACACCGGCTACGAGGTGCAAAACCCCACGGGCGGCACCATCAACCAGGAGATTCCCGAGGGCAAGGCGCTGTGGTGGGCCGGCATGGTCTCGAGCGTGTCCAAGCGCGTGACCAAAAACGGCGACCCCATGGGCATCGTGCAGCTCGAGGACATGGAAGGCGAGGCCACGGTCGTGGTGTTCCCCAAGACCTACAAGGAGGCCGAGGGGTACCTGTACGGCGAGGTCGATCCCGAGACCGGCGCGCAGCTGTCCGACGCGTTTGTGCGCATTAAGGGTAAGCTCGAGCGCTCGGACCGCGGCGACCAGATCATCGCGCAGGAGATTGTGCCGCTGGAGCTTAGCGAGGAGAAAAACAAGCCCAAGGTCTTTGAGGTCAGGGTGCCCACCAGCCGCTTTAGCCAGGGCAATATGGCGCGCCTGGCCACGGTGCTCACCACCAACCCGGGCGGCGACCGCGTGGAGATCTTTATTGAGCAAGTCGACGGGCGCGTGCTACGTGCCGAGGTGCCGGTCAAGGTCAACGCACGCTCGATTCCGCTGCTGGCAGAGGCAAAGGCCATCGTCGGCAACCAAGGCCGCGTGACGGTTATCTAAGCTACCCCGGGTGAGATTGGAGGAAGTGATGGCGCAGGGGACGTTTGTGCAGGCACTCCGGAAAGAGGCGGCGCTGAGCGGCACCTTTATGAAGGGCCGCTCGCTCATGCTCAACGGCGCCGTGCTGTCGATTGAGGACAGCGGCTCGCGCTTCTCCAAAAACGTGACGGTTGAGGGCTCGGTACGTGGCTCGCACGGCGACCTGTACAAGACGCGCGTGGCGCTCGACATGGACGAGCACGAGGTGATCGACTACGATTGCGATTGCCCCGCCGCCTATCGTTACCCCGGTATGTGCAAGCACGCTATTGCCACGGCTCTGGCGTATTTGGATGCCAGCGGCGCCGAGCCCGTCGAAGGTTTGCGCACGCCGGTTCGCACGTTTACGGCGCAGCCGAAACAGCCCGCGCGCACCGCGCCCAAAGCGCCGGCCGTCAACCCCAACTTTCCCTTTCCGGCGCCTGTCCCCACGAGTCCCAGCCTCATGGCGGCGCTCTCCGATCTTTCGAACGCGCGCATGGATGAGCTGGCGAGCATGCGCCGCAAGCTCGCCGGCAGTGTGGATCCCGATGCCCCCAAGGCGGTGTTGGAGCCCTCGCTGGTGCCGTACTACAATCCGCTGTTCGCCGACCGCTTTAGCTGGGCGCTCGAGCTTCGCATTCGCTGTGGATCGGTCTCCTACGTGGTCAAGGATATCGACGGCATGGCCGACGCCTATGTCCGAGGCGGCACCTTCTCGTACGGCAAGAAGCTCACGTTTGTCCATACGCCCGAAGCCTTCGAAGACGTGTCGACAAAGCTGCTCAACCTTGTTGTGACGACAGTTGCCTATCTCGATGACATCACAAGCTCGCGTTCGGCGTCGTACGACTTTGCCCGCAGCGGTTTTGTCGCCGAGCGTCAGTTGCCGCTGTCCGAGCATAGCATCGTATATGTGCTGGACCTGCTGCGCGGCCAGACCATCTCCTTTGAGCCCGCTTGGTCGCGGGGGACGACGACGCATCGCACCTATGACGTGGCGGTTGAGATGCCTCCGGAAGGGGAGGACGAGGCTCTGTCTAAGCGCCCACCGCTCCTTGCCGCCAAAATCGCGCCGGCGGCTGGTGGCAGCTACGATCTGCGCCTGCCGGCCGATGCATACTGCTTTGCTTCGGGCGACGTTGCCTATCTGGTCGACACCCGCCGTGCGCGCCGCGCCGATGTGGCGTTTTCCCAGCATGCGGCGCCGTTTCTATCGCGTTTGCTGCCCTGTCGCACGCCGGTCCATATCGCTGCCGACCAGGTGGGGGAGTTCTGTCGTATGGCGCTGCCCATTTTGCGCGACTATACCGACCTTACCGCGCCCGCCGCGCTCGATACCGTGGCGCCCGAGCCGAGCTTTGCTATGGCGATCGGCGTCGATGATGGGCTCGTGACCTGCAAAATTACGGTTACCTACGGCGATTGGTCGGCGGATCTCTTTAGCCTGGGCGCTCCGGGCAGTCTCTTCGAAGAGCAACGCCCTGGCGTGCCACCCCGCGACGAGGTGGCGGAGTTTCGCGTTATGGACACGGCGGCCCTGTACTTCGATTTCTACGAGGGCGGTCTGGCGTTTGAGGAGCGCGATGACGAGAGCTTGTTCTGCCTGCTGACCGAGGGCCTGTCCGCCCTGTCCGAGCTGGGTGAGGTCATGCTCAGCGACCGTCTGCGCCAGATTTCGGTGCGACCCGCGCCCAAGCTCTCGGTTCGTGCGACCGTCAAGAGCAATCTGCTCGATGTCGAGCTGGGCGCGAGCGGGCTTTCGGCCGCGGACCTTGCCGTCTATCTCGATTCGTACAAGCGTCATCAAACGTTTGCGCGCCTTACGTCCGGCGACATCATTCGCCTGGACGAGGGCGCCCGAGCCGCGTTTGGCCTCGCCGAGGACCTGGGTGTCGATGCCGTCGACCTGCTCGACGGCGTGTCGCTTCCCGCGTCGAGCACCCTGTTCGTCGATAGCATGCTCGCGCGCACGCCCGCGCTCGAGGCCGATCGCGACGCTGCGTTCCGCCGTACCGTCGAGCGCCTGGACACGCTCGGCAAGATGGACTTTACGGTGCCGGCATCGATTAAGGCAACGATGCGCGGCTACCAGGTCGACGGATACCAGTGGCTCGGCTCGCTCGAACACCTGGGCCTTGGCGGCATCTTGGCCGACGACATGGGCCTGGGCAAAACGCTGCAGATGATCGCACATATCCTGGCGCGCGTGGAAGCGGGGGACGCCAAGCCCACGCTCGTGGTGTGCCCTGCGTCGCTTGTGTACAACTGGACTGCCGAGCTGGAACGCTTTGCCCCGTCGCTCGATGTGTGCGCCATCGTGGGCGCCAAGGCGCAGCGTCGCGTGCAGATTGCCGGCGTGGCCGAGCATAACGTGGTCGTGACGTCGTATGACCTTATGCGCCGCGATATCGATGAGTACGCCGAGCAGGATTTTGCCCGCGTGGTGCTCGACGAGGCCCAGTACATTAAAAACCCGCTCACCCAGGTGGCGCGTGCCACCAAGCGCCTGCCGGCCGGCGTGCGCTTTGCCCTGACGGGCACGCCCATCGAAAACCGCCTATCCGAGCTCTGGAGCATCTTCGACTTTTTGATGCCGGGCCTGCTGGGTACGCGCGAGTCGTTTGCAAAGCGCTTCGAAAGCCCGGTCGAGCATGCCGAGGGCGACAGTGCCGCCCGCCTGCAAGCGCTCGTGTCGCCGTTTGTGCTGCGCCGCGTAAAGGAAGACGTGGTGGCCGACCTGCCCGAAAAGATCGAGGACACTGTCGTGGCTCAGCTCACCGGCGAGCAGCGCAAGCTCTACCTGGCCAACCAGGACCGCATCGCCCAGCAGGTGCAGCACCGCGAGGCCGGGGAGTTTAAGAAAGACAAGCTCAAGGTGCTCGCCGAGCTCACCAAGCTGCGCCAGATCTGCTGCGACCCGCGTCTGCACTACGAGGATTACAAGGCGGGGAGCGCCAAGCTCGATACGTGCATGGAGCTCGTGCGCGGCGCACTCGACGGCGGGCACCGCATCCTGTTGTTCAGCCAGTTTACGGGTATGCTCGATATCATCGGCAAGCGCTTGGCCAAGGAGGACATCGCCTTCCTTAAGCTCACGGGCGCATCGTCTAAAGAGAGCCGCGCCAAGATGGTCGCACAGTTCCAAGCGGTCGAGGTTCCGGTCTTTTTGATTTCGCTCAAGGCGGGCGGCGTGGGCCTTAACCTGACGGCTGCCGACGTGGTCATCCACTACGACCCGTGGTGGAACGTGGCGGCGCAGGACCAAGCGACTGACCGCGCGCATCGTATTGGCCAGCAACATACCGTGACCGTGTACAAGCT
>CAJMRZ010000054.1 GCA_905215945.1 uncultured bacterium
GGCCTGTCCTGCCTCGATACAGCGAAGGAGCCAGGCCATGTTCTTGCCGATGTTGCGCATGGTGGCCAGGCCCTCGGCGTCCTGGGCGGCCTCGCCCGGCATGGCGCCAAACACGTTGTTCCAGTACGTGGAAGCAACCACGGGCATCTGGTTGATGGTGAAGTACTTATTGAGCACGTCGAAGGTGGTCGACGTGCCGCCGCGACGGGCAACGGCGACGGCAGCGCCCGGCTTGTGTGCAAAGGCTTTGCTGCCGGCATAGAATGCGCGATCGAGGGCCGAAAGGATGCGCCCGCTGGGGTGCGCATAGTAGACGGGCGAGCCAAAGACAAAGCCATCTGCCTGCTCGGCGGCAGCGATCAGCTCGTTCACCACGTCATCGTCAAAGGTGCAGCGGCAATCGAGCTTGCCGCACTGACCACAGCCAATGCAGTCGCGAATGGGCTTGGTGCCCAGCTGAAACACCTCGGTATCAATGCCTTCGGCATTGAGTTGCTCGGCGACTTCGGCGAGTGCGCGGGCAGTGTTGCCGTTTGCCTTGGGGCTGCCATTGACCAAAAGAACCTTCATCACAAACTCCCTCTGCTGTCGGTGACTTCTGCAGAGGATTATCGCACGATGGGGGAGGCGGTGTGGGCGCGGTGCTAATCCAGTTTGGTACCTGGCACCTGCACGGCTTTCCCGAGCAACGCTTTGAGCTCGTTCAAAATCGAAACGGGCTGACGGTCGACGCCGTCCAGATGGAGCGTGGCCACGCGAATGGGCGGCTGATATTCAAATGGGCCAAAGAGCACGGGCGAACCCAGGAACCGCTCGATTTCCTCTGCAATCGCATCGGTTTCTTCGGGATCAAAGTCGTCGAAAAGAGCCACGAACATCGGCCCCGTCGAGCGGAACATACGACCCTTACCGCGCGAGCATTCCACCAGACAGGCGGCACATTCTGCCAAAACGCGGTCGCCCGCATCAAAGCCAAAGCGGGCATTGACCTGAGCGATATCGTCGATTTTGATGGCGATCAAACCAGCCTTGCGCGCCACGCGACGCATTTCGCCAATGGCGTTGACCAGGGCGTGAATATCGCCCAAGCCGGTCACGGAATCGGTCGTATCTGCCAAGCTTCGGTTGATGATAATGCCCACATACATGCCGGGCTCGGTATCGGTGCCGTCCAAGCGGTAGCCCGTGCAGTCGCAAAGCACGTATTTTCCGGTGGCATCCATTACGCGATACTGCATGTAGTGGAAGTGCCACGTGCCGTTTATCACCATGTCGAGCTCGACACGTACGTTGTCGCGGTCCTCGGGATGAACGCGGGCGAGCCACATGTCGAGTGAGTTAAAAGGGTGCTGGGAGGGCAGGTCAAAATCGCGCACGGCGTTAACCGACCATTGCGATTCTCCCGTATCGAGATTGAGGATAAACGGATAGCGCGTCTCGGAGCTCATGGAGATCGCTTGGAACACCCGGTCGTTGCGGGGAAGCTGATCGACGATTGGGCGTTGCGGCGCGTCATTGTCTTTCGGTTGCTGTACACGATGCATAAGCTTATAGCGATACATCTTGCGATCGGCATCCATCGTCATCTGGCGACGCGTGTCGCCGGCAAGTGGATCGACGCGCGAGCAGCCAAAGCTAAAGCTGCCGATCATGGGCGCCTTGCCACTTGAGCTCGCCTCGATCAGCCCGGCACGTACCCGCTCCAAGCGCTGCTCGAGTTCGGTCTCGTTTGCGGAGAGCGAGATGAGCACAAACTCGTCTCCACCGATACGGAACAGCATCTCATCGTGCTCCATGGTTTCGGAGAGCGTGCGGCAGATGCTCAGAATATAGCGATTGCCTTCGGCGTGGCCAAACCTATCATTGCAATGCTTGAGATGGTCGATGTCAATATAGGCGCAGGTGAAGGGATCGCCTTTGCGCCAGAGTTGCTCGACGTGACGGTCGAATCCGTTGCGGTTGCCCAAGTTGGTGAGCGGATCGATATAGGCGTTGCGCTCAAGCAGCTGGCGCTCTTGTTGCAGGATGGCATGCGTCTTTTGCAGTTGCTCACCAACGGCGCGTAGCTCAGCAGGCAGCGCGGCAACATCGAGTTCAGCGGTCGAGACGCCGTTCGCAAGTCGCTGAAGATAGGCAATAATCGATTGCTCGCCCAGGCGATATGACTCGTTCATGATGGATAACCTCCTTGGGCGGAACAACGGTTTGTATCATATCCCCAATTCGGTTTGAATTGGGGATATAAGTTAGCTAATGGAGACAAATGTCCCCTTCGACGGTGGCGTTTTGCGCGCGAGCGTATCAGTTGTTATTGCCACCATCGAGCAATGCCTCAAAATCCTTCGCCGGCATGGGACGGTAGTAGAGGAAGCCCTGAGCGTAGCGGGCGCCCATTTGTCGTAGCATGTTTGCCTGCTCATTTGTCTCGACGCCTTCAACCACGACGGGCAGATGGAGCGACTGCGCCATCTCGAGCATCGATGAAATGATTTGCGTGCTGCGGCCTTGATCGCGGTCGGTGGGCACAAAGGTGCGGTCGAGCTTGATGACGTCGACGTTGACGTTCTTGAGCATCGCGAGCGTGGACTGGCCGGTGCCAAAATCGTCCATGTAGGTCGAGAAGCCACGGGTGTGCAGATCCGCGGTCAGCTTATCCACGGCCTCGGACTCTCCGGTATAGGCGGTCTCGGTGATCTCGATGTGCATGAGTTCGGGCGGCAGGTTGTACTGGGCGGCGAGCGACCCCATATGCTCGGCGACATCGCAGGCAAGAATGTCTACGCGCGACACATTGAGGGAAATCGGAACCACGCGAAGTCCTCGATTGAGGCGCTCGCGGAGCCACATGGCGACGCCCTGCCAAACATATTTGTCGAGCGTCACTACAAAGCCGCTTTCCTCGAGTGCGGGGATAAACGTTGCGGGCGAAATGAGAGAGCCGTCCTTGTTAATCCAGCGGGTGAGTGCTTCGGCGCCAATAATCTCGCCGGTTTCCATATCGACCTGGGGCTGAAGATAGTACGTGATGCGACCATTTGACAGCGCGTACTGGAATTCGGTCAGCGTGCGGTTGAACACGATTTCGCGCTTGTACTCCTCGGGGCAAAAAATGGCAATGCGCTCCTTAAAGTCGTTTTTTGCGCGCCGATTGGTAAACATGGCCTTTGCCTGCGCATCGATGGTGATCTCCTCATTGGAATCGATGGGGTAAACGCCCATGGACGGCCAAAAACCTACGCCGCCATCATACCTGGCTACTGCCTCGCGAACGCGGTTGTAGATTTGATGGACGGCGATGTGCTTAAAGGGGATGAGTACGCAAAAGTCATCTTGGCCCCAGTACCCTGCGACGCCCATGTCGGCATTCTCGATGTCCTTGAGGACCGTGCCCACATCGGCAAGCAGGCGGTCGCCTTCGGCCTGTCCATACCATTCGTTAAACAGGCGCATGTGGCCCATGTCGACCGTGGCGATGCACCAGGCGCCGTCGCGTCTTGCCTCGAGAAAAGCGTTGGCGCGCCGCATAAACTCGCTGGGTCGATAGAGACCCGTGAGCGAGTCGATACGTTCGGCGATGGCGCTTTTGCGCTCAGCCTCGGGTATGGGGAGGCTGTCGTTGGGAACAAGCCCGCCGGCCGTGCGAAGGCGACGGTTGAGTTCGCCTAAAACGGCGGTCGCTTGATGGGTTAAGTGCTCGTAAAAGGCCGGGACGACAAGGCAGACGGGAGTAATGGTGTCGCCTGCGATTCGAACAGGAGCGAAAACGGCCTCTTTAAGGTGGCGGGTCAGTTGCTCGAATGCCTCGTGGTCTAGGTCGTTGCTGAGCACGACGAACTGAACGCTTCGTGAACGGTAGCCCCGGCTCCTGCCGCGAGTGATCGACAGCATACGGCCTGCGTATTCGGCAAGCATGTTGTCGACGGCCTCGGCCCCGTAGAGCTCGTTGAGCTTTGTCGTGCCACGAACGCGCACCGCTATAAGCCCTGTCTCGCAACGATCGCGGCGGCAGGCGTCGATGGCGTTGGCCAGCATGCGCTGCGTTCCGAGGCCTGTGGCGGCGTCGACGGTTTCGGCAAGTGAGTGGTTGACGAGCTCGCCGACATAGAGCGAGGGGACATTTCCGTCGCCGTCGATACGAAACCCGCGAGCACGGCAAAGGACGTAGTCGCCGACGGCGTTGCGCACACGATACTGCATGACGCGACGGTGCTTGGTGCCGTTGTAGACTTGGTCGATGTCGTTGATGCAGGCCTCAAGGTCGTCGGGATGGACGCGCGTTTTCCAGTAATCGCGACAGTTGTCTATGTGCTCCGAGGGAAGGCCAAGATCGCGCAAGGCACCTTGTGACCAAAGGGTGCGATGTTTGTCCAAGTTCTCGATAAAGAAATATCGGCCCTCATTGAGCATCGAAAAGGCGTCAAAAATTCGATCGCTTATTTCGAAGTCGTCGGCGTGAACTTGCGTGATATTGCGTCGATCGAGGTGCATGGCATGACGTAGCTTGTAGTCGTACATGCGATGGTCGGCATCGAGCGTCATGCGATTGGAAGCTTCGCCCAGGGCGGGGTCGGCATGTGACACTCCGTAGCTAAACGAGTGGGGCATCTCGGAATCGTTGTTTTTGAGCAGAACCGTTCGGCAGTGTTTCAGACGTTCGGCGAGGTCGTCCTCGGTTGCAATCGTAGATAGGATGGCAAACTCGTCGCCGCCTATGCGAAACGCCGCTTCGCCCACCTTCATATACAGATTAAGATAGAGACTTACCTGCAAGATATAGCGGTTGCCCTCGTCATGGCCAAAGACGTCGTTGCAGTGCTTGAGATTGTCGATATCGATGAACGCCATGGTAACGGGGGCGTCCTGCTCCCAGAGTTCTTCGAGGGAGCGGGCAAAGCCGCCGCGGTTACCAAGCCCGGTAAGCTGGTCGGTAAAGGCAGTCCTGATCAGATCCTCCTGCCGCTCGAGAAGGGCACGGACGGTCTTTTCGAGCGTTTCGGTGTAATTGCTGACAGTATCCATGTTCTAAGCGGCTTTCTGAGGTCGGGGCGGATTGCGTCGGGCGAGTTTGTTGTGTACACGCGTCGTTGCTCGGCGTTTTGCGTGTATCCAGGCCCCCGCCTTGCTGCGTTGTTGAGTTAATTTGTCGGCTAATGTTCGCTGTTGATAACAGCTGAGTAGTGTAAACAACAGCACACAATTATATATGGGTGCACATGCTGTGGGCGGCTATTGTTCGACAGGCGGTGGCGCGACGATGCGATGTTCGATGAAAATGCGACTGAGACGATATATGTTGACGGGTATACTTGTTCCGTTTGAATTTGCGGGGACGGAGATGGTCGCATGGCACAGTCAAATACGACGCGCACGGTGGGGCTGGCACTCGAGGGAGGCGGCTACCGCGGCATGTATACGGCGGGCGTGCTCGACGTATGGATGGAGCATGGCTTAACTTGCGACCATATGGTGGGTGTCTCGGCGGGCGCGGCGTTTGGCTACAACTTTAAATCGCGCCAGATCGGCCGCGCCATTCGCTACAACAAAGCCTATTGTGCCGATAAGCGCTATGCGAGCGTGACGAGCTGGTTGCGAACCGGCGACATGTTCAATGCCGATTTTGCCTATCACGAGGTGCCCATCGAGCGCGATCCCATCGATTTGGAGACATATCGCGCCTGCCCCATGCGGTTTACGTGCGTGTGTACCGATATCGAGACGGGCAAGGCCGTCTATCACGATCTGCCGTATGGCGACGAGCGCGATATCGAGTGGATCCGGGCGTCGTCGGCAATTCCCGTGGCGACGCGTCCCGTTGCTATTGACGGGCATAAGTATCTGGATGGTGGCGTGGCTGATTCTATTCCCAGCGCATGGCTGTTTGCGCAGGGGTATGACCGCAATATCGTGGTACTCACGCAGCCAGCGGGCTTTGTGAAGCAGCCCAACAGCGTGATGCCCATGCTGCGACGCGTGTTCCGTCACTATCCGGAGTTTGTCGCAGCGCTTGAGCATCGGCATGAGGTCTACAATGCCACGCTCGATGACCTGGCACGTCGCGAGGCTGCCGGCGAGATCTTTGTGGTGCGGCCGAGCGAATCGGTGAAGGTGCCGTCGCTGTGTCGCGAGCCCGATGAACTTGAACGCATCTACCAGATTGGTCGCCGCGATGCGGAGGCGACCTTGCCGGCACTGGAGGCATATCTGGCAGAGTAGGGCAAACTGCCGCGTGCTCAGCGGAAAGCGCATTCCAGAATGGACGTCCAAACTGGGATGCGTTTTCCATTGCTGAAGTTATGGGGCCGCGGAGCAACTGCTCGGCTTATGCCTATGCCTGCTGCCAGGTGTCTACGAGCTCCTTGGCCGCGGCGTAGGGGTCATCGGCGCTGCAGACGGCACTCACCACAAAGAAGCCGTCGACGCCGGTGGCCTTGAGCTGCGGCAGGGCGGCCGTCTTGACGCCGCCGCCCACCACGATGGGCACGGGGCTTGCCGCGTGGAGTGCGGCCAGGTCCTCAAAGCTCTTGGTGATGATAGAGCCGTCGGCCGCGCGTCCGCAGTCGCGCTTGGTCTCGGTCTCGTGGAGTGGGCCGATGCCCAGGTAGTCGACTAGGCTCATGTCGGCGGTCTTGACGTACTCGAGCATCTCCTCGCAACGGGCCGAAAGGCCCACGATGGCGTCGGGGCCCAGCAACTTGCGACAGACCTCGACGGGAATATCGCTTTGGCCCACGTGCACACCGTCGACAGCAATGCCCTGCTCGCGTGCGGCGAGTACGCAGTCCAGGCGGTCGTCGATCAGCAGGGCGACCTGACCGGTCTTGCCGGCCTGTGCGATTGCCTGCGCGGCGTCGCCGGTCAGCGCGATGATCTCGCGGGCGCTTGCCACCTTGGAGCGCACCTGGATGCAGGTAAAGCCTGCGTCGAGCGCCTGGGCCACCACATCGCTCACGGGACGCCCCAGCGTGTTTTCGGGGCCGAGTACCAGATAGGCCGAGATATCAAGGTTGTCGCGGATGCTCATCGTGCTTCCTCCTGCTTTTTGATCTGTGCTTCCATGCGCTCGAGCTTGCCGGTCATGTTGTCGGTAAATCCGGGTCGAATATCGGCTTTGAGCACGACTTCGGTGCGGATGCCCTTGCTCGCCAACACAAAGGTTGCGTCGCGCACGACCTGCATGACCTCGTCCCAGTCGCCCTCGATCTCGGTGAACATCGAGGTGGTGTGGTTGGGAAGGCCGCTCTCGCGAATGACGCGCACGACCTCGGCGACCTCGGCGGACAGTTCATCGCCGGTGCCGCACGGGGCGATGGCCACGGCGACGAGTGTGTTCATGCCGGCATTGGTTGCGGGCTCGGACATGGCTTATGCCTCCTCGAGCTCGAGTTGGTTATCGGCAATATCCTGGGCGGTCGCGCGGTAGAGCTCGTCGATAAAGGCGACCTTAAAGCTTGCCGGGGCATCGGCGACAGCGGCGGCACGCGTGCCGGCAACGTTGTAGACGGCGGTGCCGCAGATGGCTGCCGTAAACGGATCGGCAGCGCAGGCGTACACAGCCAGCACGCCACCCTGCGAGCAGCCGCAGCCGGTGATCTTGGACATGAGCGGACTGCCGCCGTGGGACTTGGCCACCGTCGTGCCGTCGGTAATCAGGTCGACTTCGCCCGAGACCACAACGGCGCCACCGGTGTAGCGGGCGAGCGCCACAGCGGCATCGCGGGCGGCGTCGACCGTGTCGGTGGTATCGACACCGCGCACGCGGCTCAGATCAGCTGCCTCGCCCTCAAGACCCCACAGGCCGGCGAGTGCGATGATCTCGGAGGCGTTGCCGCGCACGATGGCAGGCTTGTACTGCTTGAGCTCGTTTACCAGCTGGGTTCGCAGGCTACCGATGCCCAGGCCCACCGGATCGAGCACCCAGGGCTTGCCGGCGTCGTGTGCCGCCTTGGCCGCGCGGGGAATCGTCTGCTCGTAGATGGGGAAGAGCGTGCCCATGTTGAGATAGATGGCGCCGCCGCCGGCAACGAGCGCTTCGCCCTCGTCGGGCAGATAGACCATGGCGGCCGATCCGCCCACGGCGAGCTGTGCGTTGGCGACAAAGTCGATCGTCACCGTGTTGGTGATGGAGCCGGCCATCGGATTGGTGGCGCGAATTTCCTCTACGGCCTTGACCATATGTTGCTTAAGCTGTTCCGAATCAATCACTGCACATGCCTCCTTGGCATAGAAAAGGGGCGCTGTGCATAGACAGCGCCCCTGTAAAGGCGGCATGCTCCCTACGCCAGCATTAACTGACAGGTTCAAAGGATTGGGCCCCATGCCCTCTCAGCCTTGTGGTTTGCACCGCCGGCACTCCCGCATCGAATCTGTTGTTCCCTATACTAGCGCACCGTTACAATGGTTACGATGAAAATGACTGGGGGA
>CAJMRZ010000055.1 GCA_905215945.1 uncultured bacterium
TCTAGCGGGCTAAATCGTCTCTACCTGTTACAGATCGAGACAAACCGGGCCCAAGCCGCCACAAAGGTGCCTGTCCCCTTTGTGGTGGCTGCCTAGAGTTGGCTGCGCAGATAGTCAGCCATATATGGAACGGCGAAACGCACGTAACCGCGGCGCGCCTGTTCGATTACGCCGGCGTTGATGAGGCGCCGGCGATACTTTTGCGCATAGTCGGGTGTGACTGACATGCGTTTCGCTACATCGGAAATGCGCGAAACGGCGTCTTCGTCATCAGTCATTGCGTCGAGAAACGCGACGTCTTGGTCCGATAGCGCGGCGAGCGTCGTTTCACAAACATCGTTTTCGAAATCGGCTTTTGACGCTTCGATAGCTCCGTCGACTTGCTCTGGCGTTACGTGTTCTCCTGTCTTGCAGCGATTGCCGATGTTATAGCCGATGAGCTGCAGCATATAGGGCGAGCCTTGGGTTGCGCGAGCGGCACGGAGGCGAAGATCGCCTGGAATATCAAGGTCGAGCTCTTCGAAAGCCCGCTGATAATAGGCATCGACATCTCCGACTGAAAGCGGTTCGAGCGTGACCTTGCGAGCGCGGTTGAGAAATGTCAGCACGCGGTCATTGAGCGTTGCACAGACGGCTCCCGGGAGACCTGCCATAACAAGCGCGACGTTGAGTCCCTCACCGACCAGCTCTTGATAGGCGGTGACGAGCTGTCTAATCTCAGGTGAATTAGCTTGGAGCTCATCGATAAGGATGAGGATGCCGTGCCCCTGCTCGGTCAGCTTGCGCGCCAGCTGCGTGAGTTTGAACTGGAAACTCTTGGTCTCCTGCACATCGCGTGTGAACTCGAGACCGGCTGAGAAGCCGAAGACGCTCAAGCTACCGCCAGAAAGTTTGGGGAGATGACGCTTGCTGACATAAGGCTCGCCTGCTTCTTGGATTTTTTCAACAATGCGCTCAAGCATATCTTCGGAGGCTACGGTGGGTGTGGCGACAACAAAACCGAGCTTGCGTGCGCGGTCGGCAAGTTCCCACAGAAGAACCGTCTTGCCGCTGCCTCGCTGGCCGAGCATGAGCATGGCTCGGTCTCGATTGCCCGGCTCCTGCTCAAGACCGGAGATGAATGTCGAAATCACGTTCCCGCGACCCACCAGATAGGACGGGCGATTTCCAAATGAGGGGGAGAAGATGGTTTCAGTCATAAGTCTCCTTTCCTTTTTTTCCTATTTTTTCCTTTCTTTCCTATTCAGTCAAATGAATTGCTGAGCGAAGGCGGTTACGTAGGCCTCGTCGGCAAAACCTCGACATCGCCTGCGACTAGAATCTTCTGTCTCGATCTGTAACATCTAGCGGGCTAAATCGTTTCTACTTGTTACAGATTTAGACAAACCGTAGGGGACAGACCGAACAATCTCAATCTGTAACACCAGGCCCGGTTTTGGCGACCTACCTGTTACAGATCGAGACAAACCGCCCCCAACCACCACAAAGGTGCCTGTCCCCTTTGTGGTGGATTGGGCGGGCGGGTATCAAAAAGTGTCAGACGGGGCGGCTGCCGAGCGCCTGCGCGCGAAAAGAAGTGTCGGCCTGCGTCGCTGTCGTTGAGCGAGGCCCCATTTGCGGGGATACTGAAACCACGACAAGCGGCGTATGAAAGGATTGATGCATGGCTTTCCGTAATGACTTCCTGTGGGGCGGCGCGACGGCTGCCAACCAGTGCGAGGGCGCCTATGACGTGGACGGCCGCGGCCTTGCCAACGTGGACGTGGCTCCGCACGGCCCCGAGCGCTACGCGGTGGTCTCCGGCCAGCGCAAGATGCTCGACTTCGAGGACGGCTATTACTATCCTGCGCAGA
Source organism: uncultured bacterium (assembly GCA_905215945.1). GTDB lineage: Bacteria > Actinomycetota > Coriobacteriia > Coriobacteriales > Coriobacteriaceae > Collinsella. The sequence continues at coordinate 1,854 of CAJMRZ010000055.1, forward strand.
CTGGCATCGATTTCTATCACCACTACAAAGAGGATATTGCTCTCTTTGCCGAGATGGGCTTTAAGACCTTCCGCATGAGTCTGGCGTGGACCCGCATCTTCCCCAACGGTGACGAGACCGAGCCCAACGAGGCTGGCCTGGCCTTCTACGAGGACGTATTCCGCGAGTGCCAGGCACACGGCATCGAGCCGCTCGTGACCATCACGCACTTCGACTGCCCGATTTACCTCATCAAGGAGTACGGCGGCTGGCGCAACCGCAAGCTCATCGACTTCTACAAGAACCTCGCAACCACGATCTTCACCCGCTACAAGGGCCTGGTGAAGTACTGGCTTACCTTTAACGAGATCAATATGATCCTGCATCTGCCGTTTATGGGTGCCGGTCTGGTCTTTGAGGAAGGCGAGAACAAGGAGGCCGTCGAGTACCTGGCCGCTCACAACGAGCTCGTCGCCAGCGCTTGGGCAACCAAGATCGCTCACGAGATCGACCCCGAGATCAAGATCGGCTGCATGCTCGCCGCAGGTAGCTACTACCCCTACAGCTGCCGTCCGGGCGATGTGCGCCAGGCGCAGCTCGACAACCAGGACAACTACTTCTTCGTCGACGTCCAGAGCCGCGGCTACTACCCGGCCTATGCCGTCAAGAAGTTCGAGCGTCTAGGCATCGATGTGGGCATGACCGACGAGGACCGCGAGATCCTGGCCACTAACACCGTCGACTTCATCAGCTTTAGCTATTACAGCACCCGTTGCTCCGCCGGTGCCGATAACCCCGATGTCGAGCGCACCCAGGGTAACGCCTTCGCCGGCGCCAAGAACCCCTACCTGCAGGAGAGCCAGTGGGGCTGGGCCATCGATCCGCTGGGCTTCCGTATTACGCTCAACGACCTGTACGACCGTTATCAGAAGCCGCTGGTTGTGGTTGAGAACGGTCTGGGCGCCAAGGATGTTGTCGAGGAGGATGGTTCCATCAACGACGACTACCGTATCGACTACCTGCGCCAGCATATCGCCGCGATGCGCGATGCGGTGACCGAGGACGGCGTTGACCTGCTGGGCTACACCACCTGGGGCCCGATCGCCCTGGTATCCGCCGGTACGGGCGAGATGTCCAAGCGCTACGGCTTTATCTATGTGGACCGCGATGATGCGGGCAACGGCACCCTCAAGCGCTCCAAAAAGAAGAGCTTCGACTGGTACAAGAAGGTTATCGCCACCAACGGCGAAGATTTGGCCTAGGCTTTCCCGATAACCGTAGCCTCCTGACCAAGGCGCCCGGCGAGCAGTTAATGCTTGCCGGGCGCCTTGCCGTCTGCGGATTTTGGGACATGCGGCCCGCTTTTTCGACCCATCTGTCGGTACACTAAAAGCACTATGGGTACCCGCGAGCGACATATCGGCAACGCGGCCGCCCGATCCGCACCCGTGGCGGATCCCAGGGGCGGCAGGCTCTTCGCCATGCCGCGATTCCTTGTTGGCATAACACATCAGGTATACCGTCACCGCGTCTTTGCTATCGCCGGCGCCATCACCGCGCTGTTCCTCATGCTTTTGGCAGTCTTGCCGGCGCTGTTCGCCTTCGACCCCAAACTATCTAACGCCGTGCCCGCCTATAGCGAGGTGTCCGAAGAGGTCGTGGATGCGCTCGTCCACTCGAGCTCTCTCCTGCTGCTTGTCGCCGCAATTGTATTTTCGATCTGGGGCGTATCGGTCTATCTGCGCTGTTTGGACTATGTGTTGCGCCGCCGCCTTGTTGCCGTCGCCACCATCTGCACCCTGTGGATGATCGAAGTCATTCTCAAGTACAAGTCATTCACGCCGTTCTATGCCACTGTGCTGTGGTACCTGTACTACGTGCCCATGACGCTCATTCCGCTGCTCTACCAGTTGTGTGGTCTGCGCCTTGCGGGCCTGGAGCAACACCGCCTGGGTCGCCGCTACTGCGTTGCGCTGTGGATTGCGGCCATCCTGCTTATCGGATTTGTGCTCACCAACGATTTTCACCAGCAGGTCTTCCACTTTGACCGTACAAGCGACACCTGGAGCAACGATTACACGTACGGCTGGGGTTATTTCGCCGTCCTCGTGTGGACGGCCTTTGACTTCGTGGCCTTTTTTATCCTGGTTGGTCGGTCCTCGTCCTTTCGCATCCAGCGTTTTTCGGGCACGGCGGCGCTCGTGCTGCTGGGCGGCGCATTCTTTGCCATCTCCTATGCTCTGCGCGTGCCCTGGGCATGGAGGCTCAACTTTTCGCTCGTCTATTGCGTCCTGTGCGTGGTGGCGATGGAAATCTGTCTCGATTGCGGTGTCGTTCCGTCATATCACGACATCGCCGGCATTTTCGACACCTTGCCGCTTGACCTCAAAGTTCTAACGCGCGACCTGCAGGAAGTCTATGCCACGCCAGTGTCAAAGCCAATGCCGGTGGGCGTGCGCGAGGAGTTGCGGACCCAGGCGCACAGCCGCGCCCATGCCTTTGCCGTGGCGTCCGATCCCGATGTGATGTGCCGTGCCTTTCCACTGCTGGGCGGATCGGCCCTGCTTGCCCAAGACGTGTCGGATCTCAACGAGCTTAACCGTGAACTGGCACATCGTCGTATGGAGCTGCAGCGTCAAAACGAGCTGCTCGCCGCCGACTACGACCTTAAGACGCACCTGGCAGACCAAGAGGCCGAGACCTTGCTGGTCCAAGACGTGGACCAGGCGCTTGCCCGCGCGCTCGAAGGGATGTACGACCTGCTGAGCTCGCTACCGCCGTTGACCGACGAAGCGTCTTCGCACGAGCGTTACCGCATGCTGCAGCGCGCCAAGATGCTCGTCGCCTATTGCAAGCGCAAGGGGTCGCTCACGTTGGCACAGCACGGGGAGAGCGGTTTTGATCGCGACCGCATTCAGCTCATTGCCAACGAGCTCGCAAGCGACCTGCGCACCATCGATATCGATTGCGCCTCGATTATCGCCATACGGCGCCCGATGCACGCCAGTACGGTAAGCGCCCTGTACGACTGCGTGTATGACTTTGCGTTTTTTGCCTACACCACCGACCATCCGGCGCTTATGTATCACTTGGGCGATCATGACCGATGCAGTGTCGAGCTGCGTGCCGCGCTTTTTTCCAACGATGATGCAGATCTTTCGCAGACGCCCGCTGCGCAAGAGCTCGAAAGCGCTCTGCAAGGGCGCAACGTGGCATACCGCCTTGAGGGCGAGCCCGGCCAGCTGCGCATGATCGTCTTGATGCCGAGGGCGGGTGAGTGACGATGCAGATTTCGCTCATTCTTCCCCAAATCGTTGCGCTCGATGTTGTCTTTGCCCTGGCTGCGTGTCTGCAGACGATCCACGTCCCGCTCATCGCATCGCGCCGCTCGTCCTATAACCGTAAGGTGATTTGTGCCTACGAGGCGAGCCTTGTGCTTCACCTAATTATTTCGGCGCTCATCTTGTTCGCGTCGTCTGGCTCATATCTGGTGGCGCCGCTTGACGTTTGCGCCAGGGCAATGGGCGGAGCGTTGTGGCTCAATGCCGTGATCTTTGCCTACGGCATGGTGCTTATGGTGCACTATCGTCGCCCCGTCATGCTGGCCGAACTGTTGCTCGTTGCCGCCGTGACACCGCCGGTGGTTTTTGCCATGGGCTCGGCGTGGACCACGGTCCTTATCGCAGAGGGAGCGTTTTTCCTGTTCCGCTCCATTGCGGCGCTCTTGATGGATGTCCGCAACCGCCAGGAGGATATCACCGCGTTCTCGACGATCGAAACCATCAACGTGATTCCCGTGGGCATCCTGTATCTGGACCCGAGGGGCCGTCCGCTGCTCATGAACCGCTGCATGCGAAAAAACCTGGTGGAGCTTCATATGCCCACCGACCTAGGCGATATGAGCGGTACATGGAACGACCTGCGCAAACTCAGCATGCAAATGCCCGAAAGCAGCCAGAACCGCGTGCGGATTAATCTGGACCGCTTTGGTGAGGCGCGCGTTGTGGTCGAGGTTTCTCCCGCCGAGATTCGCTTGTTCGTGCACGATGACGTTATGGTTTCGGGCCGCCTCTTCGAGCGCATTATCGGTCTGGATGTAACAGAGTATGCGCATGCTCATGATCGCCTGGCGCAAGCCAACCACCTGCTTGAGCTTGCGGGCCAAGAGCTCCAAGCCCAGATCGAAGAAGTCAAAAAAGTTGCTGACAATGCGGCCTATCTGCGTATGCGCGCTCGCGTGCACGACGTGATCGGGCAGCGCCTGTCCATCCTCCATCGTTATCTGGAGGAGGGGCGCCTGGATGACGAGTCGCTCGAGCAGATCGACCCGTTGCTGCGCTCAATTGCCGCCGATTTGCGCAGTGGCGGTGCCAGCGAGCCTGCAGAGCAGCTGGGTGATATCGTCCATGCTTTTGGCCTGGTGAGTGTGCAGATCGATGTGGAGGGCGAGCTGCCAAGCGACGCGCGTGTCGCCGCAGCCTTTCTGCAGATTATCCGCGAGGCCTCGACCAATGCTACCAAGCATGCACAGGCCCATCGGGTCCATGTGCGCCTGTGGCGGGAGACGTCGGAAGGCAGCGCTGTTGCGCGGATGACCGTTTCTAACGACGGCGCGCCTGCACCCGTATCGTATCGCGAGGGAACGGGTATTCCAGGTATGAGGCATGTCGCGCAAGATCTGGGCGGCTGCCTGGAAATCCATGCCGCCCCGCCCTTTACGCTTGCGGTGTCCATCCCGCTCAACGCCAGCGCCACAGCTCAAAGGAGAAACTCATGATTCGCGTCCTTATCGTCGAAGACCAGGCTATCTTGCGCGAGAGCCTCGCGCGTTCCGTGGGCGACCAGCCCGACATGACCGTTGTCGCCGCGATCGCCGACGCCTCGGATGCCTTGGACGTTGTACTCAAGGAGCGTCCGGACATGATACTGATGGACGTATGTACCGAGCATGATTCCAACGGCATCGTGGCGGCGGCACGCATTAAAGAACAACTGCCCGAGTGCCGCGTCATTATCATGACGGGTATGCCCGAGATCACCTTTGTGGACCAGGCGCGCGAGGCGGGCGTCGACAGCTTTGTGTACAAGAACGTCGGTATCGACGAGCTATTCGCCGTGATGCGCTCCACGCTGGCGGGTTACTGCACGTTTCCCAAGCCGCCCGAGAGCATCTTCTCGGGCACGGCGGCCCTCGACGATGTCGAGCTGTCGATCTTGCGCCTTGCCTGCGAGGGTAAGAGCCGCCGCGAGATCGCGGCCGAGCTGTTTATGAGCGAGGGCACCATCAAACGCCGCATCTCGGAGATTCTCAACAAGACCGGCTATGACAACATCATGCGCCTGGCCGTGCGCGCAGTAACGGAGGGCAGCATCGTTCCCAACATGGAGCGCTAACGCTCGTTACGCATCGGCATAAAGCGGCGGGGCCGCAGGATCAACTCCTGCGGCCCCGCCTGACATGTGCGCGGATGTATCCGCCAATCCGCGGCCGTCGATGTCTGCCGCTACGCGATGGTTGCGCTGTAGGAGGCGACGTCCTCGTAGGAATCGGTCAGGTAGGCGTCGATGCCGATGGTCGTGTTGACCAGGTCGTCAAGGCTGTCAAGCTCGCCGTTCGAGAACGTGAATTCCTCGGTGGCGTTGGTGCCGGGCATCAGGTGAGCCGAGAACCAGGGTTCCTTCATAGTGCCGTTGACGTTGGTCTTGCCGGAAGGAGCGTAGAAGGTCAGGTCCTTGTCGCTCTTGTTGGTGATGTTGACGACAAAGCCGATATCGCCCCAGTCGTCCTTGAACTTCTCGGTGATGGTGATGGTGCACAAATCGTCATCGGCGACGGTAACGGCGGGGGAGATTTCGACGCTCTGGACATCGTCGTCTTCGACGGCCTCATCGATCTCCTCTTCCTTCTCGGCCGCCTCGCGATCCTTCTTCACCGTGCCGGACAGATCCTTGTCGGACTTGGTGAAGATAAGCTTGTCGCCGTCCACCTCAAGGACGAGCTTGTCGTCCTTGAGCTTCAGGTCGTGCGACTCGTCTTCGGCGGTGATGGTTACGGTGGTGGCGTCCTTTGCCTCCCATTTAAGGTCGACGACTTCAAGGAACAGGTCGAGGGCGCCTGTACCGTCCTCATCGAGAATCAGGATGCAGTGGACACCCCAATCCTCGAGCATCTTCATGTACTCATCGGTCAGCTCTTCGCCCTCCATGGTTCCACCCGAGAGTTCCCAGCTGCCGACGAAGTTGGCCTTGGGGTCTTTGCCGCCGCCGCTGCAGCCCGTCAGGGCAAAGGCGAGCGCCAGGACGCATGTCAGAAATGCGAGTACGGACTTTTTGAACGTTGTCTTCATGGTGTCCTCCTTTATCGAACGAAACCCATAGAAGCAAATGCGGGGGTGGCGGATCCCCCGCCAATTACCAGATAGAGGGGCTAGGGCCTGGGCGTTCCGCAGTTGCTGCAGAACTTGCCGCCGTTTTCGTTGCCGCAGTTGGGACAGAACCACTTGGTCGGTGCCGGGACGGGCGCGGGGCTGCCGCACTCGGAGCAGAACTTGCCGGTGTTGGTGGCGCCGCAGCTGCAGGTCC
>CAJMRZ010000056.1 GCA_905215945.1 uncultured bacterium
CCGCCGCAAAGGCTGCCGAGGCAAGCGTCATGGTGGGCGATAAGGTCAAGAAGGGCGCCAAGGTGCTCGATGACAAGGGTTCGGTCGCCGTGGACAAGGGCAGTCGCGCGCTGGGCAAGCAGCTCGGCAAGACGCGCGGTATGTTCAAGGCCTTTAAGGACGAATACCAAAAGGCGAGCGGGGGCTCGTCGAAAGCCAGCAAATAGCGACGTACCAATTGATGGGAGGCAAGCCGGAGACCTGTTGCTCCGGCTTGCTGTGTTTATGGGGGAGGGCACATGCGCCAAAACGGATCTAACTTAAACGGGCGCTCGGGTGCGCGTCCGACGGCGCGCCGCGACCTGGGGCAGCTGCCCAGCGGTCAGCGCAAGCGTCACCGTAAGCCCGGCGCGATGTATCTCAACCATAGCCGCGGCTTTAGCGACCGCAGCGCTCGCATCGGCAACAGCCGCACGCCCCGTCGTCCGTCTCGCCTGCCCTATGCGCTCATTGCCGTGGGCTGCGCACTCGTGCTGTTTATCGCCGCCGTTGTGGGCTACGTCAACCGCAGCGTGGATGTCGTCCTCAACGGCCAGGAGACTGCAGTGCGCGTTGGCTCTACGCTGCAAAATCTCATCGACGATCAGGAGCTGACCGATACCTACGACGCCGGGGACCTGCTGGCCGTTGACGACAGCGTGCTTACTCGCCATGGCGGCGAAAAGCTGTCGGTAAAAGTGGACGGCAAGCGCGTGAAGCAGGGCAAATGGGATAGCCGCGAACTCGAGGGCGGCGAGAAGGTGACGGTCAAGGATGGCCGTAACACTTACGAGAAGCACGAGGTTCAGGCTACGGTTATCGAGCCCAAGCTCAAGGTCGAGGGCACGGGCGCTATCGAGTATGTGCAGACATGGGGTGTCCAGGGCCGATCCGAGGTGTGGGTTGGTGAGCAGTCAGGCAAGACGCAAGACCGCGGCGAGGTTGTGCCCGCCACCGATTGCGTTGTTGCGTGCGCCAGCGTGGCGCCCAAGGGCAACAAAAAGTACGTGGCACTGACGTTTGACGAGGGTCCGAGCGGCGCCACCAAACAGATCTTGCAGGTGCTCAAGGAAAAGGGCGTCACCGCGACGTTCTTCCTTTCGGGCGATGCGGCCGAGGCCTCGCCTGCCACGGCCAAGGCGATTGTCGACGCCGGGTGCGAGATCGGATCCAACAGCTACAGCGACGATTCGCTCAAGGGTCAGGACCGTGAGGCGGTACGCGAACAGATCACGAAAGGCACCGATGCGATTAAGTCGGCGACCGGCGTGAAGACGATGCTGCTGCGTGCTCCCTACGCTGCCTTTGACGAGCAAAACTGGATTGATGCGATGGACCTGGTCTCCGCCGTGGTCTCGTGGAATATTGACTCGGGCGACTGGCTGCTCAACGGTGCCGACGAGCAGGTCTCGACGGTGCTCGATTCGGTGACGCCGGGCAATATCGTGCTGCTCACCGATAGAGACGAATGCGCCGGGCAGACGCTCGAGGCGCTGCCGCAGATTATCGACGGCCTCATTGCCGACGGCTACAAGATCGTGACGCTCAGCGACCTGGTCAAGACGGACACGTCGCTGAGCAAAAAGCTCACCTCGCTGACGAAGGTCACCATGCCCAAGGACGCCGTGTTCCCCCAGCTTGCTGAGGACGACGACACCACGGAGTAGTCATTGGGTAGTCATTTAAGAACGTCCCCAATGACTATGTCACGGATGCGTCAGTGTTTGGTATGCCTGCAATGTGCAGCGCATAAATTCGATGCCGCAGGGCGATGCTGATGCTATAGTTACTGCGGTTAATGAAGGTCAAGAGAAAGGCTACAGGTGAAATCCAAACCTCGACCATACAGTCGATGACCCCATGCAGGTGCTTTTTGCGCATGCACGGGGTGTAAGCGTCGAGCGGCGTGCCGCCCGCGCATGCGTATACATATCCAGAAGCCCACGGAGCGTGCGCCATCACGGCCGCAGCCCGAAGGAATAATGATGGGGAGCACCATTGAATTATCTGAGTGAGATGCTCAAGTTGCCGGTCTTGGACGTCGATGGCGAAAAGCTCGGCGTAGTGAACGATTTTGGCATTGCCACCGGCGAAGTTTTTCCGCACGTGACGTCGCTCGCGTTCCGCGGACCCGGCAAGACGCCGTTTATGATCAGCTGGCGCAAATGGGTCGACCGTATCGACGAGACGGGTGTACACCTTAAGACGTCGGCCACCGAAATCCGTTTTTCGTACCTGCAGCCGACCGAACTCTTGCTTGCCCGCGACGTGCTCAACAAGCAGATTGTCGACACGCAGGGCATGAAGGTTGTGCGCGTAAACGACATCAAGTTTTCCATGTCGGGCGAAAACCAGCTGCGCCTGCTGGGTGCCGAGGTCGGTGCTCGCGGTCTGCTACGCGCCATCAGCCCCGCGCTCGAGCATATCGTCGAAGGCTTTATGAAGCACCTAGGCAAGCCGCTCAGTGAGGACATCATCGCTTGGTCCTACATGGACCTGCTCGACCGCTCGACCAAGAACATCCAGCTTTCGGTATCGCACAAGACGCTCGGTGAGCTGCACCCTGCCGACATCGCCGACATTATCGAGCAGCTCGACCCGCGCCTACGCGCGCAGGTGTTTGCGCAGCTCGATACTGCCCAGGCCGCCGAGGCCATCTCGGAGTTCGATGACGACGAGCTTATGACCGAGATGCTCGAGGGCCTGTCCGACACGGACGCATCGTCGATGCTGGCCATGATGGACCCGGACGACGCCGCCGACCTGATCGACGAGCTCGATTACGAGAAGGCCGAGAAGCTCCTGCGCCTGATGGGCGTCAAGGAAGAGAAAGCGATTCGTAACCTGCTGGGGTATGAGGACAACACCGCCGGCCGCATCATGACCTCGGAGTTTGTCTCCCTGCCCGCCACGGCAACGGTCGGTGACGCCATCGAGGCGATTCGCGAGCTCGACGAGGACTTCGAGAGCGTCTACTACGTCTATACCGAGGATCCGAGCGGCATGCTGACCGGCGTGCTTTCGCTGCGCACGCTGATCGTAGCCGACCGCGACGCCACGCTGGGTCAGCTGGCTTATCGCGACCTGGTCTATGTGTCGCCCGACGAGGACCAGGAAGACGTGACGGACGAGATGACCAAGTACGACCTGGTTGCCATCCCTGTCTGCGACGAGAACCGTCATATCCTGGGTATCGTAACCTTCGACGACGCCATGGACGTTATCGCTGAGGAGCATCAGGAGGACCTGCAGATCGCCGGTGTCGGCTCGGGCGATAGCGCGTCGGACGACTCGACGAACGTGCTCAGCTGGTTCGTGCATCGCCAGTACTGGGTTGTTGTATGGGGCATCGCGTCGTGCATCATGGCGACCGTGCTGGGGACGGCGCTCGGCTCCGCTCATCTGGTGGTGTTCCCCATGTGCGCCATGCCGCTCGTGCTGCTGGCTGCCTCGCGCATGGTGTCGTTCGTCAAGAATTACTTCCTCGAATACGACGGGCACGACGATGAGCCTAAGCCATATCTGGGTTTCTTCTTCCAGAGCACGGGCATGGGCCTGATTCTGTCGCTCGTGACCTACCTGTGCGCGCAGCTGGTGCGCACCGCTGCATTCCCCGATGCGTCCATGTTTGAGGAGCAACTCTTTACCGGGTGTTTTAATATCGCTGCTATCATTTGCCTGGTTGGCAACATGAGTGCCGTGATTTACCTGATGGTGCTGTTCTGGCGTGACGAGCATGACCTCAACACGTCGGGCACCGCCATGAACGTTATTGCCGTCATGATCTCGTGCGTAGCGTACTGCGCCGCTGCGGTGCTGCTCACCATGTCGGTCATTGGTTAGGTGGTCGCGTGCAAAATACCAAGCAAAAGTCGGGCACCAAGCAAAAGTTGACCATCGCGGCCATCTTTGGCGCTATGGGCCCCGGTCTGCTGGCGGCGCTTTCGGGCAATGACGCCGGCGGCATTGCAACGTATTCCAGTGCGGGCGCCAACTATGGCTACAAGATGCTCTGGATGCTTCCCGTCATGACTGTGCTGCTCATCGTGACGCAGGAGACCGCGGCGCGCTGCGGCTGCGTCACGGGCAAGGGCCTGGCATCGCTCATCCGCGAGCGCTTTGGCGTGCGCAAGAGTGTACTTGCTATGGCGGCGCTGTTGATCGCCAACACGGCTGTGACCATTTCGGAGTTTGCGGGTATCGCCAGCGGCCTTGCTCTCTTTGGCGTGCCGGCGAGCATCTCGGTGCCTTTGGTGGCGCTGCTGGTGTGGATGCTTACCATGTCGGGTAGTTTCCAGCGCATCGAGAAGATTCTGCTGCTGGTAAGCTGCGTCTTCGTGACCTATATTGTCGCCGCGTTTATGGCTGGCCCCAACTGGGGTGAGGTCGCGGTCGACCTGGTCGTGCCTAACATTCAAAATGACCCCAGCTACGTGTCGCTCGTGGTCGCAACGATCGGTACCACCATCGCGCCGTGGATGATTTTCTTGGCGCAGAACAACGTGGTCGATAAGAACGCGGGCGAGGACGACATCGTGCTGCAGCGTATTGATACCGTGAGCGGCTCGATCGCTGCTGATATCATTGCGGGCTTCATTATCATCACGACCGGTACGGTGCTGTTCCCGGCGGGTATTCAGATTAGCGATGCCGCCGATGCTGCCCGCGCGCTGGAGCCTATTGCGGGTCAGTGGTCCACGGTACTGTTTGCCTCGGGCCTGGTCGCGGCGAGCTTCTTGGCCGCCTGCGTGCTGCCGGGCGTTACGTCGAGCGCCATCTGCGAGGCATTTGGCTGGGAGCGCGGTGCCGACCGCAGCTGGGACGAGGCCCCGGTCTATCGCGGCATCATTACGGCCATCATCGGTATCTCTGCCGTGCTGGTGCTTATGCCCGGCGTCGATCTGTTCCAGATTATGATGACCTCACAGGTCATCAATGGCGTGCTACTGCCCGTGGTTCTGGTGTTCCAGGTGGTTATCGCCGCCGACCGTCACATCATGGGTGCCAACCGCAATGGCCGCGTGTGGAACGTGCTCACTTGGGCGACTATCGCCGTGATTACGGTGCTGACAGTCGTCATGTTTGTGCTGCAAGCGATGGGCTACAGCGCTTAACGCCCACTTTTGCTTCCGAACAGGCCGCAGCGATGGGCTGCGGCCTGTTTTTTGTCTGCTATAGGGTGTTAGTTATATAGCAATGGACAAAAAATGCCAAATATGAGTACTGTTGCTAAGTGAATAGCATTTACATCCTAAAAGATAATGAACATAGCCTTTAGTATGTTCATTAAAATTGGCTCCAATACGCCTTAAACCAGTCAGGTTGGCTGCTTTAGGGGGTTGTAGGGGTCGCTCGGACGTCATTTTGGGTGGTTTTGCCTGCTACTAAAATGGTAACAGTACTCATATTTGCCCTTTTTTGCCCACAGACCTTTGAGGGTGCGGCGAAAAGGGCTTGTTTTGATTGTTTGGGGCAGGCACGAGGCGCGGAAACGATGTCTGGAGCGACGGAGCGGCCTGGAATTCATCCGTAGAGGTCTTCATTGGCTGCGCCAGGAGTGTCCCTAACTGCCGGAGGGGGTGTCTGCCGTGGCAGACACCCCCTCCGGATGTGGGAAGTTTGCGCTGCAGGTTACTTGTCGGTGCCCAGCTTGTGCGGCTTGAGAGCGAGCGCATTGACGAGTGCGTCGGTGGCAGACTTGACGGCTGCCGGCTGCGGATCGTTGACGTGATCCTCGGGATGCACGGGCAGGTCCTTCTTGACGGCATCGTGGATCAAGTTGAGGTACTCAGTCACGCCAGTGGTCGATAGGTGCGTGCCATCGCCATCGAACAGGTCGTTGCGGTTGGCGCTGTATCCGTACCAGTCGATAACGCGCACGTTCTTGTAGCGCGTAACGGCGTTAGCGATGGCCTGGTTGGTAGAGCCAACCCACGGCTGCGGACTGCGCGTGTTCACAAACACCACAATACGCTTATCTCCTGCATCGGCCATGATGGCGTCGATTTGGTCGTCGGTTACCAAGCCGTTGGTGCCCAGCGCAAAGACCACGATCTTGCCGGCAAGGTTCTGTTGAAGATAGCCCTCAAATGTCGCACGGCCCGCATCGAACTGGCGGCCCTTTTCGGCATCGATATGGCTGTGCGGGAACACGCCGTCAAAGGTGTCTACGGCACGCAGCGACACGGAGTCGCCGATCATAAGCAGATCGTAGGAGCCATCGGGGAAGCCGTCGTTGTCCTTGTCGGTGTCGTCGGCCGCCTGCTGGTCGGTGGGTGCGGCGTTCTTGGCTTCCTTGTTCAGAACTTCGGCGCCCTCGCCGCTCAGCGCAGACGTCTCGGGCACAAAGATCAGGCCGCCCAGTGCAACGACCAACACGACAGCGCAGGCTGCACAGGCAGGGACGTGCGCGCGCACCCAGTTGGCGGGCGTGGCGGTGCCGTCGCGGAACTCGGATACGGTGCGCCCAAAGGCGCCCTTTCTAAACGGCGTCTCGATAAAGCGATATGAGCATTCGGCCACGGCGACCACCAACAGCACCTGCAAAATGTACTGCCACCACGGTGTATCGTTGATGTTGGCGACCGGGTTCATGAGCAACAGCAGGGGATAGTGCCACAGGTAGATGCTGTACGAGCGCTTGCCAACCCATACGAGCGGCTCGGCGGACAGCGCGCGGGCAACCATTCCCTGGGGCTGCACGCAGGCCGCGATGACCATGAGTGTGAGGATCGAGCACAGCAGCGTGCCTCCGCGATACTGGAACGCGGTGTAGCCGTTGGTGAGCGCGACCATGGCGGCAAGGCCAACCAGACCCACGAGGCCCAACACATCGATGGATGCGGGCGAGGACCAAAAGCGCACGAGGGCGCTCGGCTGTGCCGGGCCGGTCTCGGCTGATTCGTCGGCCTTCTCGCCAGGCTTGCCCTCGGCGTTCTTGCCGTGCTTGGCAGCGCCAGCCAGGCGATTGAGCCCCAAACGATGGGCGAGACGAACCGGCGCCAGGTCGCGATCGGGGATAAAGGCCATCCAGGCACCCAGCAGCAGCGAGAACACGCGGGTGTCGGTGCCGTAGTACACGCGGCTGGGGTCGGCGGCAGGGTTGTAAAGCACCATCATGGCAAGGGCAGATACCGCGGCAAGGCCCAGAACCACGCGGCGCGTGTTGGGCTTGCTCATGTGCATGGATACCATAGCGAGCAGCAGCGGGGGCCAAACCAGGTAGAACTGTTCCTCGATGGCGAGCGACCAAAAGTGCGTAAGCGGCGAGGGATCGCCCAGGGCGTTGAAGTACGAGACGTTTTGGGCAATCTGCCACCAGTTGTTGAAGAACAGCAGCGACGGCAGGATATCGGGGCGCATCTTGGTGAGCATCACGTGGTTGAAGACGGTGCACAGCGCACAGGTCACCACCACGACGGTCACCACGGCGGGGACCAGGCGACGGATGCGGCGGATCCAGAAGCTCTTGAGGTCGATGCGGCCGGTCTTAGCGACTTCGTTGAGTAGCAGGCGTGTGATCAGATAGCCCGAAAGCACAAAGAAGATCGTGACGCCGAGCAGACCGCCCTGCGCCCACGTGAGGTTGAGGTGATAGAGCACCACCGCGACGACGGCAAGCGTGCGCAGGCCGTCAAGGGCAGGGATGTAGCGGGACTTGGGGCGAGCAGGCGTCTGCTCCGCGGCGGGAGTGTTGGCGCGACCCGCGTTGTTGGCAGAAGCGCGATGGGGGCTCGCGGTGCGTCGCGGCTCGTTGGCACGGCGTTCGCTCTTCACGCGTTCGTGCGGCGCCGGCTCGTTGCCTGTGCGGCGTCGACCGCGCGAGCCCGATTGCGAGAGTTGTTCCATAAAACATCATCCAATGACGAGAATAATCAGCACGCCTTCATTGTAGCTGCCTGCTCCTGTGAATGCTTGCTGCTGGCGCAAGCTCAAGCGCGCGTCCACATCAAAGTGAACTAAAGTTATAGGGGGTGCGAGAGTGCACGATCGACGGCCGGCGGTGGGCATAAGGCCCGCAGATGAGGAGGTTTCCATGGCAGATCGCGGCATCGTTGCGGTGTTCGGCAGCATGAACATGGACCTTTCGGTGGCGTGCGAGCGCATACCGCGTGCGGGCGAGACCGTCGGCGGCAGCGGGTTTATCACCAACGCCGGCGGCAAGGGCGCCAATCAGGCCCTTCAGTGTGCGCGGCTGGGCGCGGAGGTCACAATGGTCGGCTGCGTGGGGGATGATCTGTTTGGCC
>CAJMRZ010000057.1 GCA_905215945.1 uncultured bacterium
CGGAGTCGACAACAGCCTCGGCGGCGTCCGAATCCTCGGCCAGCACGCCAGCCTCAGCCTGGGCAACCGCAACCTTGGCGGCAGCCTCGGCAGCCTGTGCCTCCTCGCGAGCGCGATCTTCGGCCAGCAGCTCCTGGTATAGGTCCTCGCCCGGCAGCTCCTCGCTGCGAGCGATCTTACCCAGCACGCCGTTGACGAACGACGCGGACTGGTCGGTGCCATAGGCCTTGGCAAGCTCGACGGCCTCGTTGATCACGATGGCGTCCGAGACCTCCTCGTCGGTGAGGAAACGCATCTCGTAAACGGCGATACGCAGCAGATTGCGATCGGCGCCGGGCATGCGCATAAGATCCCAGTTCTTGGCAACGGAGCGCAGGGCGCAGTCGATGCGGTCGATATGCTCGTAAGCACCACGGCACAGCTCCAGCGCATAGGGGTCGAGGGGACCCTTCGAGATCAGGAAATCACCCTCGAGGACGCGCTCGAGCGGGCTGTCCGTGGCCTCGGCCTGGAACAGCAGCTGCAGCGCCTGACTGCGGGCAAGCGTACGCCCGCGATAAACCTTAAGGCTCAAAGGTTACTCCTTGGGGAAAACGAGGCCGTCGATGCAAACGTCAACGCGCTCGACCTCGACGCCAACCTGGGCATCGATGGCGGCGACCACGGCGGCGCGAACGGCCTCGGCGAGTTTCTTGAACGGATAGCCAAAGAACACCACGACACGCACGGTGAGTGCGAGCTTGTCGCCGACGACCTCGGCCTCGACCGCCGGCTCAGAAGCCGGGGCCTTGGACGAGAGCATCATGGAGACAAGGTTGGTGGCAAGGTCCTTGACGCCAACGGAGGCGATGCCCTCGACATCGGACACGGCGCGCGAGACGATGGCGGTCAGAACATCGGGCGAAATGCCGATGCCGTCAATCTTGATTTCCTGGGGCATGAGTCCTCCTAGAAGAGTTGGTTGCTAGACGCGGGAGACGAACTTGCCGTCGCGGGTGTCAACCTTGATGACCTCGCCCTCGTTGAGGTACATGGGGACCTGGATGACAGCGCCGGTGTCGATCGTGGCCGGCTTGGTGGAACCCTGGACGGTGTCGCCCTTAAAGCCCGGGTCGGTCTGGACGATGGTGGTCTCGATGAACATCGGCGGGGTCACGCCCATGAGCTCATCGTCGGCGAAGAGCAGCTGGCAGATGTCGTTCTCGCGCAGCCACTTGGAGTTCTCGCCCACCATGTCCTCGGGAACGGGAACCTGCTCATAGGTCTCGTTGTCCATGAAGATGTAGTCGGCGCCATCGTTGTAGAGGTACTGGAACTCACGGGTGGTGAGCATGACGCTCTCGAACTTGGTGCCGGCGTTGCAGGTGTTCTCGACGACGCGGCCGCTCTTGATGTCGCGGGTCTTGTAGCGCACAAACGCGCCGCCCTTGCCCGGCTTGACATGCTGGAACTCGACGATGGTGTAGACCTTGTCCTTGATGCGGAGACCGAGGCCGTTCTTGAAGTCGGCGGTAGAAATGGTAGGCATAGCGACCTTTCTTGTTATGGGCAGAACGCACAAGCGTCCAAATTACATACGATAGAAATTATACACTTGCAGACGGCGCCTGTAGCGAGCGCATAAAAAGAGAACGCGGGGCGTCCGAATCGATCCGGACGCCCCGCCCCAAACTATCTACCGAAGTAGACTAGCAATCGATAACGTGCAGGTCATGCGGGGTCTTAGTGAAGGGCTCGTAGCCGTTCTCGGTGACCACGCCGTAGTCCTCCAGGCGCACGCCGCCCACGCCGGGCAGGTAGACGCCGGGCTCCATGGTGACAACCGAGCCGATCTCGATGGTGTTCTTGCTGCGGTTGAAGTTGGGCAGCTCGTGGATGTCGATACCGACACCGTGGCCCAGGCCATGGTTATAGTAATCGCCATAGCCGGCATCGCCGATGATCTTCTTGGAGAGCTTGAAGATGTCGTTGCCCTCGACGCCCGGATGGATGGCGGCGACGCACTCCTCGTGCGTACGGCGCACGAGCGCGTACAGGTCGAGCTGTTCCTGGGTAGGCTCGCCCATCACGACAGTGCGCGTCATGTCGGAACGATAATCGCAGTAGCCCGCGCCGTAATCCATGAGGACGAAGTCGCCCTTCTCGATGACACGGTCACTCGGCACGGCATGCGGGTTGGCGGTGTTGGGCCCGCTCGCCACAATGGAGCCGAAGGCCAAGCTGTCGGCGCCGTTGGCGAACATAAAGTTCTCGAGCTCGTTGCGAACCCGCTTCTCGGTCATACCGGGCTTAATAAAGCCGAGCATGTGCTGGAAGGCGGCGTCGGTGATCGACTGTGCGTGACGCATGAGCTCGATCTCCTCGGCATCCTTGATGGCGCGCATCTTGCGGATGTCGTCGTGCATCAGCGGCAGCATGCAGGCGACGGAGCGGTCCTCCAGGCCGCGCTGAATGCCCTGGTAGAAATTAATCTGCATATCGTCCTCGACAGCGCAGACGCGGCATTTGTTGGCCGCGATCTTGCCGGCGACCCAACCGGGGATGGTACCTTCATCCATGTCGTAGACCCAGGGGCTGCCGGCGGGCGTGTTCTCCTCAAAGCTGTTGAGGTAGCGCGAGTCGGTGTGAAACAGGCATTGGTCGGCCGTAATAAACGCAGCGTGCGGGAACTCGAAGGTGTAGTCGAAGACGCCCTTCACGCCCGTAAGCCAACGAAGGTTGGCCTCGTCGCGCACCACGATGGCGTCGTAGCCACGTTCGACCATCAGAGCACGGACACGCTCGATACGACCGGCAGGACCGGCAGCAAACTCAGACATGCAGATTCCTTTCTTGTTGTCTCTATATAGACGGGACGGGTCTCAACCGAACGACGGAATCGCATGCGATCCGAAACCGATTGGAAACCCGCCCCTCAACATGATACGAAAGACGATGGAAGTCAATAAATCTTAGAGAAGTTCTTTGCGAGAAGCCAAGTAGGCGTGAGCATGGCGCTCAAGAACCTCGTCCTCAACGCTCGTTAGGCGAATGGCACCGAGTGCTGCGGGCAGCGGCAGCATGCTGCGGTTTGAGCGCGCGAACTGCTGTCTGCGGAACTCCTCGATATATGCGGCAGGCTCCAGATCGAAGGCAAGTTCCTCGATACCAAAGTCCTCCAGGCAGTCATCGACCTCAAAGACATAATCGATATCGAAGTCGCAGGCATCATGTGCTAGGCGCGCCTCAAAGCGCATGCCCTCGGATAACAGCTGATAGGCAGGGACCTGCGAAGCGGCATCACCCAAGCAAGCGCGCAAGGTACGCTCCCCCGTCTTACCAAAATCGAGCGCATGGCGGGCGCTCGGGTTCGTGGCCATCAGTACGTCCTTGCGGGCAGTCTGAGACCATTGAACGGCATTAACGAGCGCGACCTCCTCGCCCGCGAGAATCTCGGGGACGGTCTCAGTAAACTGATTCCAGCGGGACTTGCTGCTCGAAAGCATGGTGCCAACAAGCACCACATAGCCGAGCTTGAGGTCCTCGGGGTCCGTCTCGCGAACAAGGTCGAGGTCACACACGACCAAGCCCGGTTCGGGACGAAACGCGATAGCGGGAAGCGCATTGGCCGACGAGGCGACGAGCGGCTTCATGGTCGTCGCGACCGTGAGCATGGCGTCGAACGTCGTCGGCAGCAGCGCGCACTCGGTGCGGCCGCACCACTGGTTGGCGCACCAGCTAACAACCGAGCAGGTTGCGGCATCGCCAACGGCGACAACCAGATCGTCGCAGGTAATGCCGTTGGCAGACAAGGCGCCAAAGATAGCATCGGCATCGGCCAACGTGGCACCAGCAGGCGAAACCTCGAGGACTAGCGGCGACACGGCAAAACCGGCGTCGACCAGCGCATGCTCGACGACCTCACCAAAACGCTCGGATGTGGCGTCGTTCCAAACCACCATCGCGCGCTTAGGCTTGCCAACGGCCGAGGCAAACATGCGCGACAGCTCATCGAACGCGCCCAATCCGACACGGACATCGACGCTGCGGTTTTGGAAATTGATCAGTTGACGGCGAATCATAGCAGTCCACGCTCCAAAAGCATCTCGGCACAAAGGTAGGAAACGTCCTCGAAGGACTTGTTGCGAATATCAAGGGTAATATCGGCGGCCTGGCGATACAGCGGACGGCGATGCTCAAACAGGCGCGCGGCATGCTCGGGCGAGCGGAAATCGGGGCGCGTGTCGGACCGACGAATCTGGCGAATCGAATCCTCGAAGTCGCCCTCGAGGTACACACACGTACCCATTTCGTGCATCAGCTCAATATTCACCGGCGTCTCGACGATACCGCCACCGCACGAAACCAACAGGCTGCGCTCGCTTTGGAGCGAACGGAGCGCCGAGGTCTCGAGCTCGCGAAAACGATCCTCACCCTCGGTCTCAAAAATCTCGGTTACCGACTTGCCGCAACGGCGCACGACCAGGCGGTCGGTATCGATAAAACGCCGCTTGAACATGGTGCCGACGTTGCGCGCGAGCGTCGACTTGCCCGCGCCCAAAAAGCCGATAAAGAAGATATGGTCGCAGCCGTGTTTGGTGTGCTGGGACATAGCGAGACCTATTCCTCGCAGGGAAGGTCGCGCAGGGCCCGGCGCTCAAAGATACGGAAGATCTGCGTATACCACAGGTCCTGCGTCGCCTGCGGCTTTACCAGGATGGTATCGACGCCGGCGAAGTTGCCGCTCCACACGTCCGTGTAGAGCTGATCACCGATCAGCACCGCCTCGTCGGCCGTGGCGCCGAGGCGCTTAAGACCCGCCTTGAGGGCAAACGGCGCCGGCTTCATGGCGTGGCTGATGGCCTCGAGTCCCAGCTCGCGTGCTGATGCCATGACCTGGTCGCGATGCCAGTTGTTGGACACCATGCACAGCTTAAAGCCTTTGGCGCGGGCGGTATCGAGCCAAGCGGAAACCGCAGCGGGAACCTGCTCGGTGTCGCGCGGCACCAGGGTGTTATCGCGATCGAGCAGAATGGCGCGTTTGCCGTCGGCCCAAAGGGTATCAAGGTCGATGCGATCGACCGAGGCAACGTATCGTTTGGGGCTAAAAATCCTCATGCTAATTCCAAGACTGTTGATGCTCTTCGTAGGTTTGCGAGAAGTACTCCTCGTCCTGCGTAATGTAGAAATACAGGTCCTCGGAGTCGGTCGGCTCAAGCGTGGCCTTGAGTGCCTCGAGCGACGGAGAGCAGATGGGCGTGGGTGGCAGACCCTCATGCTTATAGGTGTTATACGGACTATCGCTCTGCAGGTCGTCGGCGGTAACCTCGCCACCGGTGACATACATCATGGTCGCATCGCTGTTGAGATAGCGCAGACCATCGAGCTTGCCGGCAAGACGGTTGTAGAAGACCGAGGCCACGTGCGCGCGCTGGTCGGCGTTGAGGCCCTCGCGCTCAACGATAGAGGCCAAGTTGACGATGTCGTAGTCGGACATCTCCACACCGTAGCGTTCCTTGATCTTGGCTTCGCAGCTCGCAAAGTCAAGCGACTTGTACTCGGTCTTAAACTGATCGAGCATGGCGCGAATCACGTCATCGGCCGTCGGCGAATCACCCAACGAATAGGTCTTGGGGAACAAGAAACCCTCGAGCGAATCGTTGGCGGCGCCCTTAAGGAAGCTATAGTCGTCCACGTAGTTGGAGGCCTTGGCCTGGTTGAGGAAGTCTTCCTTAGAGATGCTGTCGTAAGCCTGGGCCACACGGTCGGCGACTTGATCGACCGTTAGGCCCTCAGGGATAGTCAGCGCATTGGAGCCCGCGTTGGGGCCTTCCATGAGCTGCTGAACAACCTTGGTCGCATCCATGAGTGTGGTGAACGAATAATCACCAGGCTTGAGCGACATATCGGCGTTGAGCTTTTTCACCGCCGCATAATAATCCTTGGGATTTTCGACGATATGATTCTCGGAGAGAATCGAAGCGATGCTGTCACCCGAGGCACCGTCGGGAATCGTGATAGTAACCTGCTGGCCTGCAACGACTTTCGCACCCTCACCGCCAAAGAAGCCCTTGACGGCTGGCACGACAAAGAAAACGATCGCGACAAGCGCAAGCACGGCAACAACGCCACCGATAATCATAGGCACCGGGGAGCTTTTCTTTTGAGCACCGCGACGAGCATGCGTGTTGTAGCTCGAGCGGGTCGCCGGAGCAACGCCATGCGAACCACGAGCGTGATGCGAATGCGATTGGGGGGCCTGCGTTCGCTGGGTAGGTGCCTGCTGCTTAAAGCGGGTGCCGCCTGCAGGCTGGGCCGTACGAGCAGTGGGCTGCTGAGCCGCGTGAGAAGCCGAATGCTGAACCGAACGAGCAGAAGGCTGCTGACCCGTCCGTTGAACAGGTTGGGCCGAACGAGAGAAGGACTGCGCCGGGCGCGCGGCAGGCTGAGCTGCGCGCTGCGTCGGCTGTGCCGGACGCTGGCCAGGCTGGGCAGGGCGCGACGCCGGCTGCTGTGTACGATTCGGCTGGCGCGGATCGGAAGCACTAGGCATGCGAAACCTCCTCGTTTTTACGATCGAGCCACGTCTGCAAAAACAGGCTGGCGGCAATCATGTCGATCTTGCCCCTCATCTGCTTTTCGTTGAGTCCCTGCTCGCGCAGGATACGCTTGGCCTCTTGCGAGGACAGACGCTCGTCCTCAAACTCCAACGGAAGATCGAGCTCGTCGGCAATCTTTTGCGCCACAGCGGCAACGCGCTCGGCCTGAGGGCCGGGCTCACCGGCCATGGTCAGGGGACGTCCGCTTACCAGGATGTCGGGCTCATAGTCCTCAACCAGGTAGCGGAACGTCTTGGCCATACCGGTGACCTCGGCAGCCGGAAGCACCTTGACGGGCATCGCCATCTTGCCATCACGGCTCGAGACGGCAATGCCAATCCTGGTCTCCCCTATGTCCAGCGCAAGCGCGACCACAGTGACTTCTTAGATTCTTAGGCGCCGAGTGCGGTCTTAGCGGCCGCGAGGGCATCGGCGATACCGGCAGCGTTCTTGCCACCGGCCTGGGCCATGTTGGGACGGCCACCACCGCGACCGTCAACCAGGCCCGCGATCTGCTTGATCACGTTGCCGGCGTGGAAACCGGCCTTCACGGCGTCATCGGAGCCGGCGGCGAGCAGGGCCGGGGTGCCCTTCTCGGTCACGCTGGCAACAACGCAGGCGACAGGGCCGGCGACCTTCTGGTGCACGGTATCCCAAACGTTGCGCAGGTCAGCGGCCTCGAGACCCTGAAGCTCAGCAACAACGAGCTTGTAGCCATTCAGCTCGACAGCACCCTCGATGGCGCTGGAGATCGCATCGGAGGAGCCACCAGTGAGCGCCTTCTTGAGCTTGTTGGACGTCTCGCGCAGCTCGGCCTGCAGGTTCTCCACGCGGGCGGGAACCTCGTCGACGCGGCACTTGAGCGCAGCGGCGGCGGCGTCAACGAGCGCCAGGCGGTCGGCCATGTAGTCGAGGGCACCCTTAGAGGTCACGGCCTCGATACGGCGGACATTGGAGCCCGTAGAGGACTCGGAAATGATCTTAAACAGGCCAATCTCGGCGGTATTGGCGGCATGAGTGCCACCACAGAGCTCGCGGGAGAACGGCTGGTCCTCGGCGCCCACGGAGACGACGCGGACAACATCGCCGTACTTCTCTCCAAACAGAGCGACAGCGCCGGCAGCCTTAGCCTCGTCGATGCCCATGACACGGGTCACGACCGGCTTGGAAGCGAAGATCTGCTGGTTGACCAGGTCCTCGACAGCCTTGAGCTGCTCGGAGGACAGGGCCTCGAAGTGCGTAAAGTCAAAGCGCAGGTGCTCGGGCGTCACCAGCGAGCCGGCCTGGGAGACGTGCTCGCCCAGGACCTGCTTAAGGGCGGCATCGAGCAGGTGCGTGGCGGTGTGGTTGCGGCGCAGGAAGCCACGGCGCTCGGCGTCGAGCGCGGCGGTAACAGCGGCACCGACAGTCAGCGTGCCATCGGCAACGTGGGCGACGTGGGCATACAGGCCGTTGTGGTTCTTGGTGTCAGCAACGGTCAGAACAACGCCCTCGGCGGAAAGCTCGCCGGCATCGCCCTGCTGGCCACCCATCTCGGCATAGAACGGGGTGCGGTCGAGCACGACCTCGACGTCCTCGCCCGCGGCGGCGGACTCGACGGACTCGCCGTTGCGCACGATGGCGACAACCTTGGCGCCCTCGATCACATCGTTGTCATAGCCGTCGAACTCGGTCGCAGCGACCTT
>CAJMRZ010000058.1 GCA_905215945.1 uncultured bacterium
CGCAGCGTCGACCGGTTACGGCGTTTGGTAAAACGCCGTAACTACTAAGACTCAATATAGTCTTTGAGCTTGCTGGAGCGACTGGGGTGGCGAAGCTTGGCCAGGGTCTTGGACTCGATCTGGCGGATGCGCTCGCGCGTGACGCCAAACTCGCGGCCGACTTCCTCGAGCGTACGGGGATGTCCGTCGACAAGGCCAAAGCGCAACTCGATAACCTTGCGCTCACGATCGGCAAGCGAATCGAGCACCTGGGTGAGCTGCTCCTGCAGCATGGAGAAGCTGGCGGCATCGGGCGGAACGATGGCCTGGGAATCCTCGATGAAGTCGCCCAGCTGGGAATCCTCTTCCTCGCCGATAGGGGTCTCGAGCGACACGGGCTCCTGCGAAATCTTCTGGATCTCGCGGACGCGATCGGCACTCATGTCCATCTCGGCACCAATCTCCTCGGGGGTCGGGTCGCGACCCAGGTCCTGGAGAAGCTGGCGCTGCACGCGGACGAGCTTGTTGATGGTCTCGACCATGTGCACGGGAATACGGATGGTACGGGCCTGGTCGGCGATAGCACGCGTGATAGCCTGACGGATCCACCACGTGGCGTACGTGGAGAACTTAAAGCCCTTCTGGTAGTCGAACTTCTCGACGGCGCGGATCAGACCGAGGTTGCCCTCCTGAATCAAGTCCAGGAACAGCATCCCGCGACCGACATAGCGCTTGGCGATGGAGACGACCAGACGAAGGTTTGCGCTGATGAGCGCCTGCTTGGCTTCGAGGCCCACGTTCTCAATGCGCGTAAGACGACGCATCTCGGCACGCGTGAGTTCGAGCTCACCAGCATCGGCAGCCTCGAGCTTCTCGGTAGCCTCGAGACCGGCCTCGATCTTCATAGCCAGATCGACCTCTTCGGAGGCGGTCAACAGGTCGACCTTGCCGATCTCCTTGAGGTACATACGGACCGGGTCGCCGGTCAGCATCACCGTGGAGGCATCGATGCCACGCACGCGGGAGCGTGAACGGGACGTGCGCACGGTGCGCTTCTTCTTGTTCTTGGAAGAACCCATCTCAGCGTCGGCCTGACGGGCCATCTTGAGCTCGTGATCGTCGAGCGAGCCGGAATCGTGCTCGTCGTCATCGAAATCGTCGGTATTGCTATCGTTATCGTCATCGTCGACGTCCATGGGGGCGTCGTCGTTTCCGCTCGCGGAGATAATCTGGATGCCGCTGTTGCGCAGCGCGGAATACACCGCGTTGAGCTGCTCGTCAGATACATCGATATCCTTCAGGGCGACCTGAATCTCGTCCTCGGTTACCGAAGTCCTGTTTGAGCCGTTGCCCATGAGCTTTGCAACGTAGGATTCCAGCCCAGTACCCGTGCTCTCAGTCTTTTTTGGCACAGATTCTCCCTTCATAGTCCACAGGACTCAATACTTTAGCACACACATTGACGTCTATACCCAAAAAGAAGACTGGATATAGGCGAGAATACGCTGGTTGACCACAACATCTAGGCTTGTTCGGTGCCCGCGGCCTCCAGGCCGATCAAACGGAACGGGTCCGCCACGCCGCCGATCGACTTTTGCAGTTCGCGTTGACGTTGCGAATCCTGCGCGGCCTGCACGGTCAGCGCGCGACGGGCCTCATCATCGAGTGAACGGTCCTGGCGCAGCCTGGCCTGTGCAGCACGCATGCGGCGCTTGATGGTGTAGAGCTCAAGGGTATCGAGCATAAACACGATGTTCGTCTCGGTGGGGTGCTTGCTCGTCGCCGAGATGCGCCCGGCACTCACAAGCGTTGCCGCATCGGGACACACCGAGCGCGCCGCATCCATGCAGGCTGCGGGATCGGTTCCCGGCGGCGTTGCCAGAACGGCCCACGCGATGGACTCGTGACGTGGGTCAACCCACTCGATGGAGCAGATGCGGTCGGCATACGTGCGGAACAGGTCGGGGTAGCTCGTGAGCATGGTCAGCAGCTCGCGCTCCCCTGCCAAGGACTTGCGCTCAAGATCGGTAAGAACCATAGGGGCCGAGGCGTCTGTCGGGGCACCGGCGGGCGCAGCGCCCATACCATCAGGCACATCGATCGGCGGAAGATTGTCGACGACCTCCACGGGCGCGGCACCGTAGGCATCGAGCGGGACGTAGTCGTACGGCTCTTCTTCGGCCGGCGCGGACACCGGCGGCGTCGCGCCCGATGCCCAAGCACCGCGACCGGCATCGCGAGAACCCGACGCCCGACCGCCCGCGCTACCGGACCGCTCAGCCTGTGCCCGCTGGCGCTCATAGTTCTGCTCACGACGTCGTTCCGCATCCTCGCGCTTGGCGACATCGCGAAACACACGGCCCGAGCTCGCGCGCACGGTCTCCAGGTCCAAACCCAACAGGTCGGCAATCTGGATAAAGTACGTGTCGATCATATAGCTGTCACGTAGCGGATAGATGAGCGTCAGCGCGTCCTCGAGCGCTTTGGCGCGACCGCCCGGTGTGGTAATGTCGCTCGACTCCTGCAGCGAGCGGTACACAAAGTCCATGAGGGGCTCGGCCGCGTCAATGCGCGCCTGAAGCTCCTGGCCGCCATGCGCCGTGATGAACTCCATGGGGTCGTTGCCGTCGGGCAGCACTACGCAGCGCAGGTCCATCGAATCCTGCTCGATAAACTGAATCGCGCGGCGAGCGGCCTTTTGACCGGCGGCGTCGCCATCGAACATATATACAATACGCTTGGCAAAACGGGTGAGCGTCTTTACATGATGTTCCGTCAGCGCCGTGCCCAGCGTGGCGACGACGTTTTTGATCCCCGCCTCCCAGCAGGCGATACAGTCGGTATAGCCCTCCACCACGATGGCGGTATCCTGCGCGACGATAAACTCCTTGGCCCAGTTAAAGCCGTAGAGGTTTCGTTTTTTATGAAACACGCTCGTCTCGGCGGTGTTGAGGTACTTGGGCTGACCATCGCCCATAATGCGACCGCCAAAGGCGATATTGTGACCCTGCTCATCAAAGATGGGAAACATCACGCGGTCGTAAAAGCGGTCCGCGAGCTGTCCGCGTCCGCGGCTCACGGCAACGTTGGCGTCGATCATCTCCTGCGGGGTAAAACCCGCCTGGGACAGGTGCGACACCAGCGCGTTGCGACCCGGTGCAAAGCCCAGGCAGTAGCGGCGGCAGACATCGCCGCCCATACCGCGGCTGGCGAAGTACTCGCGCGGACGGCTGTCCTTACCACGCATGAGCATGGTGTGGTAGAACTGGGCGGTCTCGGCGCACAGATCGTAGATTCGGGCACGCTTGGTACCGCGCTCGCGGCGATCTCCAGTGTCATGCAGCTCAATACCCGCGCGATCGGCCAAATAACGGATTGACTCGGGAAAGCTCAGGTTCTCGCGCTTCATGATGTAGGTGAAGACGTCTCCGCCTTCGCCACAGCCAAAGCAGTGCCACACCTGCGTAGCGGGGATAATGTGAAACGACGGGGTCTTTTCGCCATGGAAGGGGCAGCAGCCCCAAAACTCATGGCCGCGGGGCTTGAGCTCAACCGTTTCCTGCACGATGGCAACCAGATCAGACGCAGCGCGTACCTGGTCTTTTTCCTCATCGCTAATCACGGATGCTCACCCCCTGCTCGCCCAAGTTGTGACGAATATCTTCGATATTACCCTGGACGGTCGCGATCAACTCATCCAGCGAATCGAACACGCGCGACGGACGCAGCCAGCGCGTAAACGCCAGCGAAACGGAAGCGCCGTACAGATCGCCCGTATAACCAATTAAATTAGCCTCGAGATGCGCCGAAGCGGAATCGTCGGCATACGTCGGCGGCAGGCCGACGTTCACGGCAGCGGGCCACGCGGTTTCATCGACCAGCACCAGACCCTCATACACGCCATCGGCAGGCACCTGAATGCCGTCGAGAACCTGCAGGTTTGCCGTGGGAAAGCCCATGCCAGAACCCTCGTGACGGCCGCGAATAACACCGCCACGCACCATATACGGGCGGCCAAGCAACTCAGCAGCAAGCTCCACATGGCCCTGTCCCAGCTCATGACGAATGCGCGTGGCGCAAATGGCCTCACCGCCCTCGCAAAGCAGGTCGTGCCCGTATACGTCAACGCCGTGCTCGGAACCCCAGGCGCGCATCTCGGCAACACCAGAAGCACCGCCACGACCCAACCTAAAGTCACTACCGACGCGAATCGATCGAATGTCGACCAGACGCGACACCAGCGAGAGAAAATCAACATGGTCAAGCGCCGCAACCTCAGGCGTAAAGGGAACGGCCACCACCGCATCGACCCCGGTTTGAGCCAGGGCATGCAGACGGTCGGCCGTCGTCATCAGTTTTTGAGCGGGCGAAGGGCTCACCACAACGTCCGGGTCGGGATCGAAGGTAACCACGACCGCCTTACAGCCATGGGCACGGGCATCACGGACAAGCGCTTCGATGAGTTCCTGGTGTCCACGGTGAACGCCGTCGAACACGCCGATGGCAATCGATGCGGCACCCAAGTGCTCACACTCATCAAACGTATCGGCAGTAACGATGCGAGCCTCGTCCGACTCGCCCGCGAAAAAGACACGCGCGAGCTCGCGAGCGGCCGGCATCATCGAACACCACCGATTGCCTGCGGAAATACGTGCTCCATGACAAAGCGGCCACTCTCAATGCGGGCGAGCGCCTTGAGTCCCCCATCGAGCACCAGCGCAAACGGCGCCTTCGAGGCATCGAAATCGGCAAGCGCACGCTCAACGGGAATGCGACGGCCGCAGAGCAGGTCGTCGGCAAGATTGCCCGGCAAGTCAACACGCGTGGCGCCCAAGGCCGCAATGGGATCCAGGGCAAAGCCAGCCGCGGACTCGGGAGAAAGCTCCTCGACCGCATGACAAGCGCCAATGGAAACAACACCGGAGGCCGTGCGGCGCAGCGCGGAAATGTGCGCGGCGCTGTCGCAGGCGCGGCCCAGGTCGCGAGCGAGCGCTCGGATATAGGTGCCCTTGCTCACCGAGAACGCCACGGCCCACACGCACGTATCACCTTCGCCGCCCACGGCGATCAGGTCGGCGGCATAGACCTCGACGGGGCGCGGAGGTAGGTCCACCGCATTGCCCTCGCGAGCAGACTTGTAGGCGCGAACGCCATTGACCGAGATAGCCGAAAACGCCGGCGGCACCTGCATCTGCGGACCCAGCATGGCGGCCAAGCGCTCACGCGCATAGGCAGGATCGCGGAGCTCGTCGGCAACAGCCACCGTGCGGACCGCCTCGCCCTCCGCATCATCGGTATTGGTCTCGACGCCAAACGAGATGTCGGCGACGTAGCTTTTGGTATCGAGTGTGAGCATGCCCAGCAGACGCGTTGCCTGGCCCACGCCCACCACCATGACACCCGACGCCATGGGGTCGAGCGTTCCGGCATGGCCGACGCGCCGCTCATGGAGGGCGCGTCGGCATTGCGAAACCACGTCGTGGGACGTACAGCCCACCGGCTTATCGACGGCGAGCAGCATATTAAGTTGAGAGGGTGTACGACGAGCCATGTACCATCCAAAAAGTTAGAGCTCGACGGTCACCGAAGCGGGATCCTCCCCCACCAGCTCGGCCAGCATGGGAAGTGCCACGGTGAGCGTCTCGGAAATCGTTCCGGCGTTGGTAAAGCCGGCGGCAGCGTGGTGCCCACCTCCGCCAAAGTTGGCCGCAATCTCGGAAACATCAAGATCGCCCTTGGAGCGCAGGTTGCCACGCACCTTGGTATCGCCCTCAATGCCCTTTAAGAACATGCAAACCTCGACGCCCATCACCGAGCGCACCACGTCAACCAGGCCGTCGCACTCATCCGAGGTGACACCGCAAGCCTCAAGGTCACTCTGGTACGCGTAGCTATACGCGACGCGCCCGTGGGCCACCGTCTTGATGCGGCCCATAACGATGGACTTGAGGTGCAAAAACTCAACGCGCATGCTCTGGTAGACCTCGAGTGCAACGCGCGCCGGATCGGCACCGTGGGCAACCAGACGCGAGGCCGCATGGAACGCGGCGGCATCGGCGTTTTGGTACTGAAAACGGCCGGTATCGGTAACCAAGCCGCACAGCAGGCAAGTCGCAACGCCATCACGTGCGACAATGCCACAATTGTCCAAGAAGCGGTCGATGATCATAGCGCAGGCTGCAGCTTCGACGCGCCTCAGACTGAGCTCGGCAAACTCCTCGCGAGCCGGATGGTGATCGAAGCACACCACATGCTTGGAGCGGCGAAGCACCTCAGCCGAGTTGTTGAGGCGCTCGACGACCGGCACATCCACCGAGATGAACAGGTCCGGATTGCCGGTGTACGTAGATGCCGGCACCAGACGATCGGCACCCTCCATAAAGCGGTAGATGCGCGGAACCGGGTCATCGTCTGCCAGCAGCAGGGCAATGTCCTTGTTGGGGAAAAACTTCATAAGCGAGAGACCCAGACCCAACACGGAGCCCAGGGCGTCGCCGTCGGGAGAAGTGTGTCCCGAAATCGCAATGGAGGACGCACCCTCGATAAGCTCGAGGATGCGTCGCTGAATATCTGCAGACTCGCACGAGGCGAGGTCGGCGGAATTAGTCATCTAAAGCTGCCTCCTGGGCGGCATCCGCTATCGGATAGCCGTCCTCGTCCTTTTCGATCGCAAGCGTGGCAGGAACGTTTTCCAGCGCACGCGTGATACGCTCGGCCTCATCGGTCGAGCGATCGATGCGAAAATCGAGCTCGGGCGTGACACGCCAATCGAGAGAGCGAGCCAACAGGCTGCGAATACGGCCCTTGGCGCTTGCGAGCGCCTCCATGACCTCGTCGTAGCGGCTCGCATCGCACGACACGTACACACGCGCGAACGAACGGTCCACCGCGACCTCGACCGCGGTCAAAGTAACCAGGTCGAGACGCGGATCGGAAACCTCAAAGAGCAGGATATAACCGAGCTTCTCGCGAAGCTGCTCGCCCAGACGGCGGGTTGCCTGCGTTTGCTTCATAGCGCTACCCCCTACTCGGTACGGGCAACCTGGTCGATGCGGTAACCCTCGATCTGGTCGCCGGGCTTGATGTCCTGGAAGTTCTCCAGGCCAATGCCGCCCTCGGAACCGCTCTTGAGGCTCTTGGCCTCGTCCTTGTAGTGGCGCATCGAGGCGATCTTGCCGTTGAAGACCACGATGCCGTCGCGCACCAGACGCACGGAATCGGTCGCGGCGATCTCGCCCTCCTCGACGCGGACACCGGCGGCGATACCGACTTTGGGCACCTTGAAGGTGTCCAGGACGGTCGCGGTACCCGTGGCGACCTCGACCTCGGTGGGCTTGAGCATACCGATACGGGCGGCGTCGAGCTCCTCGAGGCACTTGTAGATGACGTCGTAGCAACGGATCTCGACGCCCTCGCGCTCAGCAGCGGAGCGGGCCTTACCGTCAGGACGGACGCCAAAGCCGATGATGATGGCGTTGGAGGCGTCGGCCAGGACGACGTCGGTCTCGTTGATGGCGCCAACGGCGGAGTGAATCGTGTTGATGCGAACCTCGGACTGATCCATCTTGTCGAGCGAGTCCTGAAGGGCCTCGATAGAGCCCTGGACGTCGGCCTTGATGATCAGGTTGAGCTCCTTGACCTCGGCGTCGGCAATGGTCTCGAAGAGGTTCTCGAGCGTGACGTGCTTGACGCGGCTCTGCTCCTCGATACGGGCCTTGAGCGAACGCTCGTCGGCCAGCGCACGCGCCTCGCGCTCGTCCTCGAACACGCGGAACTCATCGCCGGCGTTGGGGACGGACTGCAGGCCCAAGATCTCGACGGCGTCGGAGGGACCGGCCTCGGTGACGGCGCGACCCTTGGGGTCGAGCATGGCGCGGACGCGGCCGTAGGTAAGGCCGGCGACCAGCGTATCGCCCACGTGCAGGGTACCGCGGGTCACGAGCACGGTAGCGACCGAGCCGCGGCCCTTGTCGAGCTTGGCCTCGAGGACGTTGCCGGAGGCAAAGGTGTCCGGGTTGGCCTTGAGCTCGAGCACATCTGCCTGGAGCAGCACGGTCTCCAGAAGGTCGTCGATACCGATCTTCTGCTTGGCCGAGATGTTGACGAACATGTTCTGTCCGCCCCACTCCTCGGGGATGACGCCGTACTCGGTGAGCTCCTGACGCACACGGTCGGGGTTGGCGCCGGGCTTATCGATCTTGTTGACGGCGACGACGATGGGTACGCCGGCGGCCTTGGCGTGGTTGATCGACTCGACCGTC